>JAISTN010000241.1 GCA_031272565.1 Bifidobacteriaceae bacterium | reverse complement strand
ATTCATCTGCAAAACTATACCGCATTGCCCCAATCTTGCGGCTTGACCAGCAATACCTTGACCGGGGCGGCGCAGTCCGTCAGGGGCCGGGGGTGACGTGGACGTCGACCCCGGCTTGGCGCAAACCCTTGAGCGCGGCCGGCGGTGCGGCCGGGTCTGTTACCAGCACGTCCACGCCATCGGGCGGCGTCACCGTGACCAGGGAGACCACACCGAACTTGGTTGAATCGACCAATGCCACCACGCGCTCGGCGCAGGCCGCCATGCAGCGCCTGACCTGCGCCTCCAGGGGGTTGGGGTCGGTGAAACCGTGTTCCAGGGTGAAGCCGGTGGCGGACACGAACAGGGTGCGGGCGTGGATGCCGCGCAAGAACTCTTCGACCGCCGGACCCACGTAGGTGAAGGACAGGTCGCGCAGCACGCCGCCGGTCGACATGACGGTGGCGCCGGGCAACAGCCGGGCCAGTTCGCCCAGGGTGAACTGGCCGTTGGTCACCACCGTCAGGTCGCGCTTGGTGCCCAGGCAGCGGGCCATGGCCGTGACGGTGGTGCCGCCCTCTAGCAGAATGACATCGCCATCGTCCACAAAGTGCTCCGCCGCGTAGCGGGCAATCCGGGCCTTCAAAGCGGCGTTGACCCGCTGTTTGGCGGCGTAGCGCGGTTCGATGCCGGAATCCTGCGCCAGGCGAACCCGGCCACGCTCCACGGCTACCTGCCCGGTCATGGCCGCCAGGTCCCGCCGGATGGTCATGTGGGAAACGCCAAACCGCCCGGACAGGTCCTCGATGCCGGCCGTCTCTTGCGCCAACAGCAGGTCAAGCAGGGCGGCCCGCCGTTCTTCGCTGCGCACGCCAACCTCCTGCCGCTGTCTGACGGTGAGAACACCGCTGTTATGAATGTGAACTTTCACATTTGGACTGTGCACTAGTATCATATCTCCCCGGTGGCGTCCGCTGCCAACAACACCCAGACCCAAGGGCGGAGACCAGTCTTGTTAGACCTCACCTCAGACCTGCTAGCCCACCAGATCGACGCGGCCACCGGCACGCTCAGTGGGGCGGACGCCTCGGAGCGGCACCTCAGCCAACTCCGCGGCTGCTTCGCCGACCAGGCCGCCTTCGAGGCCGCCTTGGCGCAGGGCGATCCCCTGGTCTACTCGGTCGCCTCCGTGGAGCGCGACAGCGGCGATGGCGCCCTCCGCTTCGGTTTGGGCACCCTCTATCCCGGCCGCGTGGGCCAGGAGTACTACCTGACCAAGGGCCACTATCACTCGTGGCGGGCCGCAGCCGAGGTCTACATCGGCATCAGCGGCGCCGGCGGCCTGCTGCTGGAGACCGAAGACGGCCAGGACGGCTACGTGCCGCTGGCCGCGGGCGGCATTGTCTACGTGCCCGGCCACACCGCCCACCGCACCGTCAACACCGGCACCGAACCCTTCGTCTACCTGGGCGTCTACCCGGCCGAGGCCGGCCACGATTATGGCGCCATTGCCGACAACAACTTCCGCCAGGTGGTGGTGGCCGGGCCACAAGGCCCGGCGGTGCTGCCCCGGGCCCAACACCTGGCCGGTCTGGCCAACTGAACCCCTAGGAGAGGCAATCATGACAGAGCAAATCACCGGCGAAATCCCGGCCAACGGCCCCGAGATCACCGAGACCGTCCGGCCTTGGGGCCGCTTCCGGCAGTACGCCCACAACTACCCCGTCACCGTCTCCTTGATGGAGGTCAAGGAAGGTCAGCGGCTCTCCCTGCAATCGCACCCCGGCCGCGGCGAACTGTGGATTGTGCTGGACGATGGCGGCACGGTCCACATCGGGGAAGAACAGTGGGAGCCTAAGGCCGGTGACGAGATCTGGATCCCGGCCAACGGCAAGCACCGCCTGGGCAGCCTGAAAGGCACCGTCCGCGTCCTTGAGGTAGCCTTTGGCAACTGGCAGCAGGACGACATCGTGCGCTACGAGGACGACTACGCGAGGCCCGAACATGGAGAGTGACCAGCTCATCGAGCAGCGCCGCACCCGCCAGCCGGTGCTGCCCGCCCGGCCCAGCCATGCCGAAGGCACCTACGACATCTACCCGGTCCATGAGATCGGCCCAGGCCAGATCGTCGAGGGCCACGCCGCCATCACCGCCCTGTTGCCCGCCCGCGGCTTGATCGTGGCCGACGGCTACCCCGGCGTCTTCTGGCAGCAGTTCCGCGACCAGATGACGGCCGCCTGGGCCAACAATGGCGTCACTTCCACCTGGATCGACATTGCCACCGCCCTGCGCCCGGCGGCCCAGATCGAACAACTGGTGGCGCCCAACCTGGGCGGCGACGATCCGATCTTTGGCACCGCCTTCACCGGCCAGTTGGCCGAGTTCTTCGACCCCGCCAAGCTGGCCGCCCTGGCGCCCGGCGGCACGGACGTGACGGTGCTGTACGGCCCTGGCGCCGCCCTGGCCGGCTGGGAGGGCCCGCTGGTGTGGCTGGAGGTACCCAAGAACGAGATCCAGTTCCGGGCCCGGGCCGGCCAGCCCACCAACCTGGGCACCAGCGTGGTCGCCAACCCCAAGGCGGCCTACAAGCGCAACTACTTTGTCGACTGGCCCGTGGTGAACCGCCACAAGCAGGGCCTGCTGGCGGCCATCGAGGTCTTGGTGGACGAACAGCGGCCGGACCAGCCCACCGCCATCCGCGGCCACGACCTGCGGGCGGCCTTGAGCGAACTGGTGCACACCCCGTTGCGGGCCCGGCCCTGGTTTGAGCCCGGCGCTTGGGGCGGCCAATGGATGAAGCAACGCCTGCCACAGTTACCGCAGGACGTGCCGAACTACGCCTGGTCCTTCGAGTTGATCGCGCCGGAAAACGGCCTGGTGCTGGCCAGCGACGGCCTGGCGTTGGAGGTGCCGTTCGACACCTTGTTGTTCCATGACAACACGGCCATGCTGGGTGAATCAGCCGATCGGTTTGGCCCTGAGTTCCCAATCCGGTTCGACTTCCTGGACACCTTCGCCGGCGGCAACCTGTCCGTCCAGGTGCACCCGCGCCCGGACTACATCCGCGAGCACTTTGGCGAGCGCTTCACTCAGGACGAGACCTACTACATCCTGGATGCCGAACCCGGCGCGCGGGTCTACCTAGGCTTCCAGGAAGACATCGACCCGGCGGCTTTCCGGGCCGCCCTGGAGCACTCCGCGGCGGCAGCCGAAGAGGTCGACATTGAACGCTTTGTCCAAACCCACCCGGCCGCCAAACACGACCTGTTCTTGATCCCGCACGGCACCATCCACTGTTCCGGCATCAACAACCTGGTGCTTGAGATCAGCGCCACGCCATACATCTTCACGTTCAAGCTCTATGACTGGCTGCGCCTGGACTTGGATGGCAAGCCGCGACCCATCAACATCGAACGGGGCATGGCCAACCTCTACTTTGACCGCAAAGGCGAGCGCGTCACCAGGGAGTTCGTCTCCCACCCGGAGGTGCTGGAGCAGGGCCCAGGCTGGCAGTTGGTGCACGTCCCAACCCACCCGTTGCACTTCTACGATGTGCACCGGATCGAATTTGGCCCCGGCCAGTTCGAGTTCCCCACCAACGGCAGCGTGCAGGTGATGAGCCTGGTGGAGGGGCAGGCCGTCACGGTTGAGGCCGGCGGCACGGCCCGCACCTACCACTACGCGGAGACGTTCGTGGTGCCTGCGGCAGCCGGCCAGGTCAAGCTCAGCGCGGACGGCCCGGTCAAGGTGCTGACCGCCTTCATCAAGCCGGGACGCGGCCCACAATGAGCGGCCATGTTCTGGGAATCGACACCGGCGGCACCAAGACCATGGCGGCGGTGGCGGATCAGACCGGCCGCATCCTGGCTGTGGGCACCGGTGGGCCGGGCAACCCGGACGGAGTTGGTTTGGCAAAGGCCCAGGCGGGTTACGACCAGGCCATCAGGGAGGCTTTGGCGGGGGCCGGCGGGGCGGTGCCCGATGCCGTCTTTGTCGGCTCCGGCGGCGTGGTCACCGAGGATGGCCGGGACCAGGTGCGCCGGCTCTTGGAGCCGTCCCTGGGGCCGGCAGCCCGGGCGGCGCTGGTTGACCACGACTGCCGGGTGGCCCTGGCCGGGGGTCTGGCCGGCCGGCCCGGCATTGTGCTGATTGCTGGCACCGGCACGTCCTGCTTTGGCCGCCTGACGCAGGGCCGCGAGTGGCTGGCCAGCGGTTGGGGTTCGCTGTTCGGTGACGAGGGTTCGGCCCACTGGCTGGCCTTGGAGGGCGTGCGCGCGGTGTTGTGGGCGGAAGACGGCCGCGGCCCGCGCACCGCCCTGCGTGAGGCGCTGCTCCCGGCGCTGGGCATCAGCCACCCGCTGCAGATCCTGGACGGCACCGGCGAGGGCCGCTGGGACCGCACCGCCATCGCGGCCTTGGCACCGCTGGTGGTAGCGGCGGCGGAAGCCGAAGATGCCGTGGCTGCCGGGTTGGTTGACCAGGCCGGTGAGCACTTGGCGGCCGACATCGGCGCCGTGGCCCGGGCCTTGGAGTTGGGGCAGGCACCGGGCGGCTTTGAGGTGGCGCTGGTGGGCGGCCTGCTGCGGGCCGCCGCCATCCGGCAGGCCTTGACGGCCGCCGTGGCAAGGGACTTCCCCCGGGCCCGCCTGGTCCAGCCCCAGTTGGCCCCGGTGGCGGGCGCCGTCTTGCTGGCCCTGGCCCAACTAGCGGGCTGCGAGCCGGACCAACTGCCCGCGGGCGCCATCGGGCACCTGGAAGCCTCAAGCCGAACCTTCGGCCTGCACCCCTGACCCCCGCCGCCTCGGGCTCACTGTCTCTGCTCTCAGGCCCTGGACTGGAATGGTCCCGTTTGCCAGACTGAATAAGCTCTGTTTGCCAGACTGAAAGACCTTCAAATGCCAGAGTTAGCGCTAGCATCGTTGCCATGGAGTACGTCCCCAGGACTTTGGATCCCATGGTCGAACGCCTCTTGGCGGCCGTCGGGGCGCTGCTCATACGGGGACCCAAGGGATGCGGCAAGACCGAGACCGGCCGCCAGCACAGCCAAAGCGAAATCGACATCGACGACAGCCCTCGGATCAAGACGGCGATGGCGGTG
>JAISTN010000233.1 GCA_031272565.1 Bifidobacteriaceae bacterium | reverse complement strand
CAATCTTGGTTTCACCCGGGCCCCGGGAGCCGATGCCGGACCCCCCGGCCACCCGCCCACCGGCCTGGCGGGACATCGATTCGCCCCAGCCGCGCAAGCGTGGCAGCAGATACTCCAGTTGGGCCAGTTCGACCTGGGCCTTGCCCTCACGCGACTTGGCGTGGGCGGCAAAAATGTCCAGAATCAGAGCCGTCCTGTCCACCACCTTGACCCCCACCACGTCCTCCAGGGCGCGGCGCTGCGACGGGGCCAACTCGCTGTCGGTGACAACGGTGTCCGCCTCCAGCGTCTTGACCAGTTGAGCCAACTCCTCGGCCTTGCCGGAACCCAAGTAGGTGGCGGCATCGGGCGTCGCGCGGCGTTGCAGCACACCATCCAGGACCTGCGAACCGGCCGTCTCCGCGAGCGCCGCCAGTTCCCGCAACGACACTTCGGCCTGCTGGCGGGTCAGTTGGCCGCCGTACAGGCCCACCAGCACCACCCGCTCCAGGCGCAGTTGGCGGTATTCAACCTCGCTGACATCCTCCAGTTCGGTGCTCAGGCCCGCCACGCGGCGCAGCGCGGTGCGCTCCTCCAGGTCCAACTGGTCCCACGGGTCGCCCGCCACCGTGGCTTCGTCCTGCAGGGCGGTGCCGGCCCGGCTCAGGATCCGGTCAATGGCCGCCTGAGGTGGCAAAGCCGCCGGGGCGCCCTGGGGGGCCTCGGCACTGCCGGTGCCCTGGGTGCCCTGGGGGTCAGGCGCGGGCCAGCTGTCGGTCGGTGTCACAGGCGTCAAGCCTACTGGGCCAAAGGGCCGGGCGGGATACTGGGCCGCGGCGCTGGGAGCCGGACAGCCGGCCGGACCCCTGCGGCCCCGTCAGCCGGCCTGGCCGGCCGAACTGGCCGCGAACAGCATCGCCTCCATGGCCTCAAGGCGCTCCCGGTCCGCCGCCGGCACCAACTCACGCTCGCCGCCGTCCCACCGGCCATCAAAACCCGGCACATCAAAGGCAATGGCCGGGTCCAGCGGTGACTCGTGGCTGTCCCAATACTGCAACCAGAAGGCTTCATCGTCGCCGTGTTCAGCCCGCAGGCGCTCCAGTTCGGCGGCCTCTGCCTGCCTAGCGGCGGCATCGGACACCGGGCAGGCCGCAAGGAGCGTGCGCAACTCGTCTTCCGTCATGGTGCTGGGCAGCAAGACGTGCGGGGTGGTCGCCCAATCGTCCGCCACCGGCGGGTCAGGGTCCTTGATCTGAGGCCAGCCGTGCTGGCGGGCGCAGTCGGTCCAGGCCAGGTTGACCTCCACCTGACGTTGCTTGTCCGCCAGTTCCCCGGCCGGGTCACCAACCACCAAGGATGGGTCAACGTAGCCCGACTCGACCAGGCAGGCGTCGTATTCGGCGCTGAGGTCGCGCTCCCCCACCAAGAAGAGCGTCGTTGCCGAGCTGTCCGCCTGAGCCCAGTCCTGGGCCCGGGCCAAGTAGAGGTCTTCCGCCGCGTGCCATTCGGCGGCCGTGGCGTCCTCCAGTTCCTGGTAAGTGCCGCCCGGCGAAATGTCGCAGATGCCGCCCGCCAGGCACAAGACGAAGGGCTCCCCCGGAGCCACGTGCACGCTGGCTTCGCCATCGTCCGAATCGAAATCCTGGAGTTCGGCCGTCACGCCCAAACTGTCCAGGCAGTCCACCAAGGCTTGGGCGCCCTCTTCTTGGAGCGGCCCCGATCCACCGCCGGTGGCGTCCCTCTCACAGCCGGCCAGCAGGCCAACCGACAGCAGGCTCATGGCAGCTAGCCAGGCCAGGGACTGTCGCTGGTGGTTCATGGTGTCGCCTCGCTTCCGGATTGGCCTGGGGGTTGATTCGTCTCTCCGGGGCGCCCGCGGGCGACTAGATCACCTCTTGGAGCGCGATGTCGCCTGGGGGCCCGGCCGCCCGCCAACAGGGCGTAGGCCAGGGCGCCCGCCGCCCAGACGCCGGCCGCCAGGGGCAGCGCACCGGGGGCGGCCTTGGACGCCAGCATCATGGCGAAACCCAAGTGGCGGCCGTCCGTGCCGCCGCCCAGCAGCATGGCCGCCAGCAGCCAGCACGTGGCCGGCGCCCAGGCCAGCGCCGCCAGGCCGCCCGCCACCAAGATCAGCCCGGCCCCCTGAGCCAGCAACACGTTGCGCACCAGGGCAGCCAGTTGCAGGCTGCGGTAAGTGCCCAGCGAGACCGCCGTGGCCCCAATGGCCAGCCCACCCAGGGCGGCGGCCCAGACCAGGCGGGCCGCGATCAGCTTGAGTGGCTTGGGTTCGTGTTTGACCGGTGCGGTGCAACCCACGGCCGCGATCACCCCCGCCGCTGGGGCCAACAGCAATGACACGGGCACGCGAATCTCGGAGTCGATGCCGCCCAGGCCAGAGATGCGCACCCCGTAGGCGGCAGCGGTGACGGCCGCCACGGCCACCAGGGCCGGCAAGCTCCAGCGGGCGCCCTGGACACCCAGCCACGAGGTCACCGCCCCAGCCAAACGGTGACGCATCGGCGCCTCAGCCAAGGTTACAGACCAACCAGCGTTGCCAGATGGCTTCTAGGTCTTCCAGCGGCAGCGGGTAGGTGACGGGTGCTTCATCACCAAAGTAATAGACCTCTGGTTCACCAGCCAGGATGGCATTCATTGAAAATGAGAGGTCCATCGAGTCCTCCATATAGCCGTCAGACAAGTACTCATCTTCGAATAGCTGAGAGCACCAACGAGCCGCGAACATTGATGCGGCCAGGTCTTCCTCATCTGCTGAGGACTGCCAAAGATTGACATCAATTGTACCAAGGCTCACGACGCCTGGCCCTGAGCTTTCGCGCGCGCGGCGACCACTTTCTTCCAGGCGAGTCGGCAGGATTGACCCATAACCTGCAGCGTTTACCTTGTCAACTATTCCAGTTAGCACTGGAATGAACTTCCGTGCCGCCCTCTCGTGCTCATGGAAATAGCAGAACTCCACTCCGGCCGCATCAACACAGCGGTCGGGTTGGACTTGATAGCCCACAAAGTCCTTGTCGCCTGGCGCCTGGGTGTAAACCACCGCCACGGCAACAACGGTCACCAAACCAGCCACCAGGCCCAGCGGGGCGGGTAGGGGATAGCGGCCGT
>JAISTN010000330.1 GCA_031272565.1 Bifidobacteriaceae bacterium | reverse complement strand
GGCCGCGCTGAGCCCACGGCAAGTTCCCGGGTAGGCCCCGGGCGGGGCGTGCGGCGCCCGGTGCGCCTCCAGGATTTCCCGGCGCGAACAGAAGCAGGGGTAGACCAGGCCGCGGTCCCGGAGGTAGGCGATGGCCTGCCGGTAGGCCTCACGCCGGGTCGACTGCACCATCACCGGCGGCTCCCAGGTCAAGCCCAAGCGCGCCAGATCTGCCACCTGGCGCTGCGCGACCTCCGGCCGGGAGCGCTCATCCAAGTCCTCCAGGCGCAGCACAAAGCCGCGCCCAGAGGCGCGGGCCGCCACCCAGGCGACCACGGCCGTGCGCAGATTGCCCAGGTGCAGGTCGCTGGACGGGCTAGGCGCGTAGCGCCCGTTGCCGGGGTGAACAGGCTGGGCCGGCGAGGCGGCATCGGTAGGCTCGGTCACATCTTCAGGGTGTGAGACAAGAACAGCAGCACGGCCGCCACCCGCGGGTTGACCTCTTCCTCGCTGATACCCAAGGCCTTGTAGATCGCCAGTAGGTGGTTCTCCACCGTCCGGCGCGACAGGCCGATCCGCTCAGCCACCTGCTGGTTGGTGTAGCCATCGGCGATCAGCCGCAAGACCGCCATCTGCTGGCCGGTCAAGCCTTGGAAAACATCGTCCTGGCGGGCCGCCGTGACCTGCTGTTCACCATCGGCCAGCACAGCCGCGGCCCGCACCCGCGCTACCAGGTCGGCCGAGCCCATCGAGGACAGCTTCGAGGCATAGGACCACGGTTTAGGCAGGTGGCGGCGCGTCGACTCGATCAGGGAGCGGACATCGTGGCGCGACATGATCAAGATCCGCAGGTGTGGGTCCATCCGTTGCAGTTCCGCCGCCAGCACCGCCCCAGAACCGTCGCGCTGCTCCACGTCGACAATCAGCAAGTCAATCCGCCGGCCCGGCAGCATCTCGCGGGCCTTGGCCACCGAATCCAGCGACGCCACCACCCGCATGTCCGGCGCGTTGTTGATGGCGTCGGTCACCAGGGTGCGGAACAAGGTTTCCTGGTCCACGATGGCCACCCGCCAGTAGGCCAGCGGTAGCTGGCCCGAACCGGTCCGGGGCTGGCCCGGCGTCTGGGTCATGCGGCGGATCGGCACCGTGCCGGTGCCCGGGCGCACCACCGGGCCGGAACCGGTGTAGGCATAGCGCCGCACCGCCGGTAGCGAACCGCTCCGCGGCGCCGCCCGCAGGGCCTCGGCTGGGATGCCCTGATGAATGACGGCATGGGGCTCGGTCCGCGGATCACGCCTAGGCGAGGGCGCCCCATCCCCCGTTGAACGATTCGCGCTGTCAGACAAGGAAACGCTCTCCTAATGGATCCTTCACCAAAGCCCGGGCCAGCTTCTCCGCCCGGCGGCGCTTGCCACAGCCGTCCAGAGCCGCCACCGCGATGCGGCGGCAGGTGGCCAGCCGATGCGGTGCGCCCTCACGGATCAGCAGCCTTTCGGCTTCCAGCAAGTATGACAGCGCCAAGGTGTGGTTGTGGCTCAACTCGTTGAACAAAGCCGCCACCAGCAGGGCTTCCGAGAGCGAGTACGGGTGTTCGGTCCGGGTGATCGAGGCATGCTCGTTGGCCACCGAGACGGCCTCCGATTCGCGCCCGGCCAGCCAAAGGGCCTGCGCTGTGTTGATCCTCACCTGGGCCCGGTAGCGATCCGCCATGTCGGACGGCACCAGGACGAAGCCATCGGCCGGCATCATGGCCCGCGCCCGCTCCATCGTGGTGACGGCTTCGAAATAGCGTTCCTCGTGCGTTTCGATCAAGGCCCGCAAGTTGAGTAGAAGTACCCGGGCGGCCTCGCCATCGGCCTCCGACAAGACGTAGTTGCTGACCGCCGCCGATGCCACCTTAGTCAGGTCCTTGATCAGAGCCTGGGCCGAGGCGTGGTCATGCAACCGTTTGATGAACAGCGCCACCAGACGCAGCCCCAGCAGGAACTTCGACACCGGGTCGGTTGCCACCACCACCGCCCGCCGCAACAGTTCCTCCGCCTTGTGCGGGTCACTCAGCGACACCATGGTGGCCGTGGCCGTGGCCAGCCGGGGCGTGTCGATGGGCCGGGTCGAGGCCACCAGCAGTTCCGCCAGATGGGTGCCCGCCTCATCATCGCCCGTGAACATCACCAGGGTCTCCAGGTTGGAGGTCACCTCGGCACTGGACAGTTGGTCCGTCTCCCAGTGCCGGGCCAGCATCATGTGGGCTTCGCCCTGGTGTTCCGCCAGGCGCTTCCAGCGCTTCTGCAGCGCATCCTGGCGGGCCAGCGAGGCCGTGAACAAGGTCTGTGGGTCACGCCACCGGCGCAAACCCATGTCCACCAGGTAGGCCGGCACCTCAATCGAGTTGTCCACCGGCACGGCCGGCAAGGCCGCCACCTGGGCCCGGCGCATGAAGGCATAGGGCAAACCCGGTGGGGCGGCTTCCACCACCTCACGGGCAAACGCGACGTGCGGCGCCACCGGCGCCGTCATCGCAGATCCCCATGGGTCCAGGCCGCCAGGCACTCGGCCACGCGGACTTGGGGGTTGCCGCGCAGCCACTCGTTGATCTGGTCGACGGTCATCGGTTCCATGATGGGCGGGGCCTCCTGAAGCTGGCGGGGATTACCACAGCCGATGTTATCGGTTCCTTGGACCAGGGCGCACCTACCAGTTTGCCGCCCGTTTGACTTGACCCACCCCGGCGAGTCAAGGTTGGGTCAGCCCCCCGAACCAGCGATAGGAGAGCCATGCCGGAAAACCCCATTGTGACCGTGCGCGACAACCCCGTGGAGTCCCGCTTCGAAGTGCTGGTGGACGGGCAGGTGGTGGGCCTGGCTGCCTATTCGCGCCGCGGTACCGTCATCAGCTTTGTCCACACCGAGGTGACGCCGGAGTTGAGCGGCCTGGGCCTGGCCACCACGCTGGTCCGCTCCGCCTTGGCCAGCGCCCGGGCCCGGGGCCTGGACGTGCTGCCCTACTGCCAGTTTGTGAGCCACTACATTGCCACCCACCCCGATGAACTGGACCTGGTGCCAGCTATCCGGCGGGCTGCCTTCGGCCTGTCCACCCGGCAACCGGCACCGGTGTAGGCGCCGGGAGACCCCGATGACCAGGAAAAACTACACCGGCCGCGACATCGTGGTGTCGTTTGACGGCGACATCTGCCAGCACGCGGCCGTCT
>JAISTN010000166.1 GCA_031272565.1 Bifidobacteriaceae bacterium | reverse complement strand
TACACGGAACCGTCCCCTGTAACCCGCTTAGTTGTCTCCCCCACTGCGCAATTCGGCTTCATCGTTGGGTGTGGATAAGACGGCGCGCGCGGGTCGATGTGATCGACGGGATGACCTTGAGGGGCGCCCGGGATGACCACAGGGGCGCCCGGGATGACCACAGGGGCGCCCGGGATGACCACAGGGGCGCCCGGAAGGAGTTGTCACCTGGGACCCATGCCAGGGTGAATGGCCGACAGGTGGTGGGCCGCGATTTCGCCAGCCGTGGCCAGCCAGACACGGTCTCCCAGCGCCGCGAGGCGCTCGAACACCGCCTCCAGGGCGTGCAACCGGAAAGGCGCGCCAGAAATGAAGGTGTGCAACACCAAGTTCATCACCAGCGGGCCTTCCACCTGGGCGGCAGCCAACAGTTCGTCCAGTTCGTCCAGCACCATGCGGGCGAAGGCGTGGGCATCCACGCGCCGCCCAATCATGGTGGTCGAATCGTTCAACTCGATTCCATACGGCAGCGCCAGGAGGCCGCCCGCCAACTCGACCGGGCGGTCATCGGCCCTCAGGCCAAGCAGGTGGCGGAACCCTGCGGCGGACAGCAACTCGACACTCCAGGGGTTCAACTCCAGCCAGGGCGCAGACCAACCCAGCGCCGACGACCCTTCCTCCTGGCGCATCCGGTCCGCCACCGCCTGGATATACGACGCCTCTTCAGCCCGGCTCAAGCCGTAGACCGAATCAGAGTTGGACACACCATGCGCCACCAATTCGGCGCCGGCCGCCCGGGCAGCCTTGACCAAGTCGGGAGCGGTGTCATACACCATGGTGTTCAGCAGCACGGTGGGCGGCAAACCGAACCGGCGCAGCCGTTCAAGCAAACGGAAACCGCCCACCCGGTTGCCGTAGTCGCGCCACGAAGCATTGACGTAGGCCGCGCCGGGGCCACCCTCAAGCACGTCTTCCACCCGGCCTTCACCGAAGCGATAGTCCTCCACCCCTACACAGACGTAGAGCGCCAGTTTGGCGCCGTTGGGCCATGCGGCATAGCCCAGCTCGGCTGGCCGGCCATCGGCTTTCACCGCGGGCTGACCCCACGGCAATCCGGTTTCAGTCACAGTTCCTCCCACTTGTCAGTTCCCTACCCACCGGCTGAAGCCGACGTCGTAGGCGGCGGCGCGCCGCACCATCTCCAGGTAGTACGGGTAGACCCGCTGCGCTGCCTGCCCGGCCGCCTGCAGGGCGGCCGCGCGGCCGGCAAACAACTCACGGGCCTCCGCCAATAAGGCGGCCTCATCTACCAGCGTCAACCGGCCATCCCGGGCCACCACTTCACCTGCCACCATGGTCAGCCGCACCGATGAGCCGTCCTCACAGTAGACCAGTTGACCAGGCAGATCGTTCAGCGGCGTGAACGGCAAGGTGTCCAGGTCAAGCAGCATCAAGTCCGCCATAGCCCCTTCCCGCACCACACCCAACTCACCTTCATGCAGCGAGGCCCGGGCCCCGCCCTCAAACAGGCAGCGCAGCACTTCCCGCGCACTGGGCCACTGGTCCGGGTCCAATCCCTCGATGTTGTGGATCAGACCGGCCACCTTGGCTACCGTCCACAGGTTGACCGCATCGTCGGTGATGGCCTCATCGCTGCCCAGTGCCACCGTCACACCGGCCCGCCGCAGGCGTGCAAACGGCATCACACCGCTGCCCAATCGCAGATTCGACACCGGGTTGTGCATCACGCAGGCCCCAGCCTCCGCGATCAGTTCGATGTCGGCATCGTCCACCCAGACGGCGTGGATCACATTCGTGCGCCGGTCCAGAAAGCCCAGGTCGTGGGTGTAGCGGACCAGCGACCGGCCGGCGAAGCGCGGCTGGGTGTCCGCCAGCACCCGCTGGGTCTTGGTTTCCAGCATGTGCGCAAAGAGGGGCAGGTCGTGGGTCTGGCTAAGCTCAAACAGGTCGGCGAAGTACTCCGGGCTGACCCGTTGCGGGGCAGAAACGGACACCGCCGCCGTCAGCCGGCCACCCGCGGCGCCGTGCCAAGTCTCGATTAGGTGGCGGTTCAGTTCCGCCATCGCCGCCCGCCCCACCGCCGGCGGCCGGGCCAACTGCCGGCGCAGCCAAGCGGGCGCCAGGTCCTCCAGGAAGGGCAGCTTCTGTCCCTCGGGCAACTCGGGTTGGTCGATGGCGACCCGGGCCCGCAGGCCGGCGTCGCGGTAGGCGGCCATGACGGCATCGACGATGTCGCCGGCCGGCGCCGGCACGAAGAAGGCATCATCCTGTACCGAGGTGACACCCCGGCGCAGCATTTCGATGGCTCCCAGCATGGTGCGCAGGTATGCCTCGCGGGGGCTGGGGGCTAACTCTGGCAGTTCGGGTGATTCATACAGCATGAACAGTTCAAGCGGCAGCGATGGCAAGAGGCCCTTCATGTGATTGGCCGAGGAATGGAAGTGGGCGTTGATCAGCCCGGGCGCCAGCAGGTGATGCCCGGCGCCGTCAATCACCTGGGCCCCGGCTGGGGCCTCGACCGGGAGGCCCGGCTGCCCGATCTGCGCGATCTGCCCGTCCGCCACCAGGACGTCGGTTGGCTCGCCGGCCCCGGCCGGCAGAGACAGTTCGAACACCCTGACCTGCCGGAACAAGGTGGCGCGGCCGGTTTCCGTTGCCACGTCAGCCATCCGTCCGTCCCCACTCCTCCAGGTCGACATCAACCTGTTGCCGGGTCAGGCCGGTCATCGCTTCGACCCCAAAACCGCCGATGGCGTACGATGCCGCCACCGCGCCTGCCCGCGCCGCCTGCACTGCGTCTCCGGTCCGGTGGTGCACCGCCGCGAAGGCACCACAAAAGGCGTCCCCGGCCCCGGTCGAATCAACCACGGCCGCGGGCCAAGCCGCCACCTCCGTCAAGCTGTCATCCGCCCGTTGGTAGACCAGACTCCCGGCGCCCGCCCGTTTGATGACCACCACGGAGGGGCCCCAGCCGGCCAGTTCGCGGGCAGCGGCAGCCAAGTCCCGGTGGCCCAGCAGCCGGAAGACCTCTTCTTCGCTGGGCAGGAAGACGTCGCACAGGCGGACCATCTCCGCCACCTCTGCAAGGTGACCATAAATGTAGTCTTCTTGCAGGTCCAGGTAGGTTGTCCGCTCGCCTCCGCCTGGGAGGGCCTGCACGCAGGCCAACTGCGGCTCCAGGGCCATGGCCAGGAACAGCACCGCGGGCGCCGCCACGGCATCGGCGTCCAGGTCTGATGGCCATACCGACATGGCCGCGAAATGCTCCTCGCCATACCACAGGTCCCACACCCGCGAGCCGTCGGTTAGGTAGGTCACGGTATTGCGAACGTTGGATCGGTCCCGCGGCAAGAACCCAGCCACCCCCAGCCCCGCCCGCTCCAACGCCTGGGCCGCCGCCGGCGGCAGGTCAGACCCGAGGGGCGCCAGCAACCGCACCTCGGGCTCAAACAACCGGGCCGCCAGCCCGGCGTAGATGACATCCCCGCCCAGGCAGGCGTCACGCCGCGTACCGTCCGGCAACACGGCATCGTCCACCGTGATGTTGCCAATACACAGCAAGGCGGTTGGGGTCATGGTTACCGACCCACCTCGCGCTCCGCGGCCCGGAACTTGGCCATCGCCACGTGGTAACCAAACAGTTGGACCGGCACCACGTAGACCAGGGGGCTGAGCACCTCTGGCACGGCCGGTAGCGACAACACGGCATCGGCCACGCCGTCAAAACAGTCAACACCCTGGCTGGTGACCACATAGGCCCGTCCGCCGTAGCGTTTGGCTTCCCGAACCGTGTCCAAGGCGCGGGGCACGGTCCGCCCTTCAGGGGCGATCACCCACAGCGGTTCGTCGGCTTTCAAGGAGTTGTAGTGGTGGAACTCCTCGATCTGCAGTGCCTGGGCGTGGCTGGGCGAACACTCCCTGACCTTGGCTGCCCCGATCACGGCACACGGCCAGTTGGGCCCGCCGCCCGCGAAAACGAACTCATCTCCCGGCGCCTCGGCTTCGGCGATCCGGGCCACCACCGGTTCCACCTGGGCAATCACGTCACCCATCACGCCCGGCAGGGTATCCAGCACACCGTCCAAGCCGGCCAGCACCTCCACCCCACGCGCCTGCCCCACCGCCAGCGCCAACCGCTGCAGCAGCGCCAAAGCCGCGGTCGAAGCCTGTGTGGGCCAGCCCACCCGGGTGGCCTCGATCAGCAAGGTATCCTCACATTCGGTGTCCAGCGGCGAACCGGGCGAGTTAGTCAGGGCCAGCGTCACCGCCCCTCGGTGCTGCGCCACCAGGGCGGCCTCCACCGTTCGGGTAGTCCGGCCGGAACTGGACAGGGCCATCACCAGGGTCTTGGAGTCGATCAGGTGGTCCAGGTAGTAGGCCAGGTCCAGGCTCTGGACCGGCTCGCAGGGCACCCCTAGGGCCAGTTCCAGCAGTTGCCGGGCGGCCTGCATCACGGCCAGCGAATCCCCGGCGCCGGCCAGGAACGCCTTGGTCACGCCGGCTCCCGCCAACCGGGCCGCCACATCAGGCAACGAAGCCGCATTACGGGCCCAGGTCGCCTGGATGGCGGCCGGCTGGGCCACCAATTCGTCTCGGGTGACCTCGGTCCGGTAGCGGCGCTTGGGATCCAGCGGATCGTCCGTGGGCAACTCCAGGATCTTGGCGTATTCCTCCCGCGCCACCTGCGCTATCACCTGGCGCTGGCGTGCATCCAGGGCGCTGCCCGGCGCCAGCAGCGGCGTCAGCGGGTAGTCGGTCATGGCAAGGCTCTCCTGTCGGTTGGGTAGGGCGTTAACTCACGGGGACGGCCAGGTTCAGGTGCTCACGATGGCGTCCTCACCGGCCACGCGCAGGCCCACCACGATGATGGTCAGGGTGGCCAAGACCTGCACTGTGGCGACGGCGGCCACCACGGGGTCAAGGTCGTAGCGCATCAGGAAGAACAGATGCACCGGCAGTGTCATATCCCCCACCGGGGTCAGGAACAACGACACGGTCAGGTTGTCAAAGCTGGACAGGAAGGCGAAGGCCGCTCCGGCCACGATGCCGGGTGCCAGGTAGGGCAGTTGGATGCGGCCAAACACCACCAGCCGGGAGGCCCCCAGGTTGCGGGCGGCCTCTTCCAGGGCGATGTCTGCCCGTTCCATTCTGGACATGGTGATGCGCAGCACGAAGGGGAAGGTCAGCACTACGTGGCCCAGCACCAACATGCCCAGCGACAGGTCGATCCCAACGGTCGAAATGAAGATCAGCAGGGCAATCCCGATCACAATGCCGGGCAGCATCAGGGGGATCTGCAAGAAGGCCAGCAGGAAGGACTTACCGGCAAACTCGCGCCGCACAAAGGCGATGGCGGCAGGCACCGCCAACACCACATCCAGCAGCACGGCGGCCACCGCCACCGACAGGCTGGTGATGGCGGCGTCGATGATCGCCTGGTCATGCACCAACCGGTCAAACCGCTCCAACGCGAAGCCGGCCGGCGGGAAGCCGATGAAGTTCCTGGTGTCGAAGGATGTGATAATGATGATCAGGGTGGGCACCACCAGCATGATCAGCCCGATCGCGGCCGCACCGTGCAGAATGATGCGCCAGCCGGCGTCGGCCGCCCGGGTGCGGGGCGCCGGCGGCACCCCGCCTGCCGCGCCCCGTTCTAGTTGGTCTGCCTGGACCATCGGGTCAACCTCCTTACCACCAGGTTGAGGATCACCACGGTCAGCAGGGAACTGGCCAGCAGCAGGGCCGCCGCCGCCGCGCCCCGGCCCCAGTCCAGCAGCGACGTCATCGAGTCGTAGATGTAGATCGACAGGTAGTTGAAGGAGCCGCCGCCCAGCAGCATGGCCAGTGTGAATTCGCTGTAGCCCAGCGCGAACACCAGGGTGATGCCCGCCGCGGCCCCGGGCACAGTTTGCGGGACCAGCACCCGCCAGAAGATCCGGAATTCGCTGGCACCCAGGTTGCGGGCGGCGTGGGTGGTTTCGGCCGGCACGTCCTGGATGGCGCTGATCAGGGGAATGACCATGAACGGCAGTAACAATTGGGTCATGCCGATCACCACGGACCGGACCTGGAACAACAGGCTGACCGGCTCGTCGGCCAGGCCGGTGGAGGTCAACGCGAAGTTGACCAGGCCCTGTTTGCCCAGAATCACTATCCAGGCGAAGGCCCGGATGATGCCGCTGGTCAGCAGGGGCGCCGCCACCGCCACCAGGATGACGGCCCGCAGCCAGCCACGCACCCGGGTGATCAGAAAGGCGATGGGGTAGCCGATCACCAGACACAACAGGGTCACCCCCAGGGCGATGGCGAAGGTCCGGCCAAACAGGAACCAGAAGTAGCGGCTGGACAGCAGGCGGCCAAAGGTGGCGAACGAGATGCCTCCTTCCACCGCGGCGCCGTTGACCTCCAGAACCGAGTAGGACAGCAACACGGCCAGGGGCGCCACCAGCAACACGATCATCACGATGGTGGCCGGCAGCAGCGGCGCCGGGATGGCCCGGAAGCGACGGCGTTCGGGTTCCATCAAGCTGGCCTCCAAGGCCTCTCCGGCGGCCGTCATGGCGCACCCACCGGTGCCGGGATCAGCCATTCGGCCGCCGCCTCGTTCAGCACCACCCGCACCGGGGCGCCCACCGCCAGCAGCCCTTCGCCGCGCCCCCGGGGCACCCGCACGGTCAGTTGGGGCCCTTCCGCCAGGTCGACGCCGTAGATGAAGGCCTCACCCAAGTCCTGGAAGGTCGCCACCGTGCCGGGCAGGCCGGCCGTGGCGGTGGCCGGCAACAACTCCAGGTGGTCCGGCCGGACCAGCAGCGTGCGTTCGACTGCTGTACCACCCGTACGGTGCCCGATGCCGCCCGCTGCCTCCCCGACATCGACGGCCCTGCGGACGGCATCGGCCCTAAGCGGCAGGCTGTGCGAACCAAACCTAAACTGGGCCCCGCCGGCCCCTGCGGGCACCACTTGGCCCTTGATCAAGTTGGATCGCCCGATGAAGCTGGCCACGAACTCACTGCTGGGGTGGTCGTAGACCTCGCCGGGCGTGTCGTATTGGGCGATGGTGCCGCGGTCCATCACCGCGATCCGATCCGACATGGTCAGGGCTTCTTCCTGATCATGTGTCACAAACATGGTGGTGATGCCCACCTCGGCGATCAGGCGGGCCAGCTCCAGTTGCATCTGGATACGCAGTTGGCGGTCCAAGGCGGACAGCGGTTCGTCTAGCAGCAGCACCTTCGGTTCGATTGCCAGGATGCGGGCAAGGGCCACCCTTTGCTGCTGGCCGCCGGAGAGTTGCCTGGGGTAGCGGTCGGCATACTCGCTCATGGAGACCAGGTCAAGCATGCGGTCAACCTGTTCGGCCGTGCGGCGCTTGGACAACCGGCGCACCTTGAGGCCAAAGGCCACGTTCTGGGCCACCGTCATGTGCGGGAACAGGGCATAGCTTTGGAACAGCAGGCCCACCTCGCGCCGGTTGGCCGGCCGGTCGGTGATGTCCGTGTCGCCCAGGTAGACCCGGCCCTGGTTGGGGGTGACAAAGCCGGCAATGATCCTGAGCAGGGTGGTCTTGCCGCACCCGGAGGGACCAAGCAGCGTGACGAACTCGCCTTCCTTGACGGTCAGGTCCAGCGGGTACAACGCCGGGTGATCACCGTAGGACTTGGCGACCCCGGTCAGCACAATCTCCATTAGACGGCTCCTTCGCCCACTTCCATTGCCGCACCGCCGGCCGGCCCACCCGCCTGGCCCCGGTCGCTCACCAGGGAACCAGGCGGGGGCCGGCCTTCAAGTCAGGGCCGGTCAGCCGCCGAACCGCTGGTTGAACTGGTCGGTGATGTCGTTGCGGCTGGGAGCCGCCACCTGCCAGTCGATCCGCATCAGGGTGTTGAACTCGGCTTCATCCGAAACTAGGTATTCGGACGGCGCGACCACGGCGTTCTTGTTGGTGGGGCCGAAGTACCACGGCGCGGCCGCGGCCGCTTCCTGGTAGGTCACCCCGCCCACGTCGTTCAGGAGTTCCAGCGTCAGGTCCTTGTAGGCCGTCTTGGTGGTCATGGCCATACAGGTGACGTCCGCGATGGCGCCTTCGCTGGGCCGCACAAACTCGACGCTCATGCCGGAGGCCTTCAGCACGGCAGCGTCGTTGTTCCACAGCGGCGCGATGGCGATTTCGCCAGTCTCAAAGAGCTGGGCCAAGGCCTCCGGGCTGCCCGCCACGGTGAAGTCGCCCAGTTCGGCAATCTTGTCGAAGCCGACGTCCAGGTTGGCCTCACCGCCGCCGGCCAGCTTGGCGGCCTCGACGAAGAAGGCGAACCCCAGGTTGGAGGAAGACGACACGATGCCCACGTGGCCGGAGTACTCCTCGTTCCACATATCGGCCCATGAGGTGGGCGCCGGCACCACGTACGGGTTATAGGCGATGCCGATCAGCGAGTAGGTGGCCGGCACGCCGTAACCTTGGCAGGCGTCTTTGAAGATGTCAGCCTGTTCGGCCAGTACTGGGGCATCGGCTTCGCTGATGGGCGCGATCCAGCCTTCTTCGATGGCTGTCACCAGGCGGGATTCGCCCAGCGGGATGGCGTCATAGGGGCTGGCCTTGGCAGCAGCTTTGATTTGGGCCACAAAGTCACCGGATTCGGAGGGCACTTGGGTCAGCTCGACGCCCTTGTGCTTCTCCAGGAAGGGTTTGATGAGGAACTCTTCGTAGGGCTTGGCCAGGTCGCCGCCGTAGCCGATCATGACCATTTTGGCGTCTTCGCCCCCGCCGCAGGCGCTGAGCGCCAGAAGCGCGACCAACGCACCGGCTACCGCCGCCATCACAGGCTTGTGCTTCATGTTCTTGTTCCTTCTGCCGCCGGCCTTGGACGACGGCCTAGTTGAGACAGATGGTATACAGTTCTGGCACTTGTCATGCTAGGGCATGGTGCCCATCAACCGCAATACCTGGAATTTTGTGCTCAGCGCCGCAGCCCGTTCAAGGCTCGATGTTACGGTTTTGTATACAATAGGTTTCGCCAGGCCACCCTCGCACGGTGTCCGATGCCGCCCGCCTAGGTTCCGAATAAGGCACTGGCCGTGGGGGCCAGGCTCTTGGCGATGTGGGCGTACTGAACCGCCTCCGCCAAGGGGGCGTTGCCGCTCTGGATGACCTGCAGCAACTCGTCGTGTTCGGCCCAGGCCTCATCCTGGTCCAGGTCGGAAGTGAGATAGAACAGCCACACCACGCGACCGGAAATGGCCCGCAGGAAGGACTCCATCAGTGCGTTGCCGGTCAGTACGCCGATCTCGTAGTGCAACTGGGCAGAGGCCTCCGCCACGCCGTACGGATCGTTGCCGGCCAGCGCGTTGCGGTCCGCTTCCTGCAAGGCCCACAGGGTCGCCATCGAGGCCCCGGCCTTGGCCCTGTCGGCCGCGATCCGGGCCGCCGCCACCTCTACCGCCAGGCGGACGTCGAAAAGATCGTCCACCATCTTGGGGGTCCAGGTTTCCACCACCGCGCCACGGTTGCGCTCGGTCCGGATAAAGCCATCCAGTTCCAGACGGGGGAAGACCTCTCGCAGCGGCACCCGCGACACCTCTAGTTCATCCGCCACGGCCTGCTCTACCAGGCGCGAACCCTGCGGGTACACCCCCTTGATGATGCGCTGGCGGATTTCGCCGTACACCCAGTCCGGCAGGCTACCCCTTGGGTCACCGTTGGTCATCGACTTGCTCCTTCGCCCCATCCCGCGCTAACCGGCCAGCCTGGCCGGGCCTTGCCTGCCGCCGGCGGCGCGTAGGCGCCCACTTTGGAAGTGGTTTGCCCCAGCCGGACCAGGCCCTCGGCCAGCGTCACCGCCGCCGCCACGCCATCGATCACCGGCACCCCCAACTTGGCTGCCACCGGCTGAACCAGGTCGCTGAAGCCGGCACAACCCAACACTATGACATCCGCCCCCGCGTCCAGCAGGTCCTGCGCCAGCCCGGCCACGGCTGCCGCCAGCAGTTCCGGGCCGGCGCCTTGGTCCGCCATGGGCAGATCGCCTGCCACCACTCCAGCACAGCGCCGGTCCAGCCCTGCGGTCAGCAAGGAGTCTTCAATTTGCCCTATGGCACCTGCTGGCGTGGTCACCACGCCATACTTGCGGCCCAGCAAGAGGGCAGCCATGACTGCCGCCTCGGTGATGTCCACCACCGGCACGTCCAGCAACTGGCGGGCGCCCTCACGTCCGTATTCGCCAAAGCCGGCCAGGATCACCGCATCGAAACCGCCGGCCAGGCCAGTCAGGTAGTCCAGGCCAGCGGCGGCGGAGATGTAGGACTCGTAGAAGCCTTCCACCGTGTCCGGCCCCCAGGCCGGCCGGGCAGCCACGATGGTGGTTCCTGGGCCGGCCACCGCCTGGGCGGCGGCCCCAATGGCCTGGGTCATGGCCAACGACGTGTTGCAGTTCAGCACCAACAAGCGCACGTGTATGCTCCAGACTGACCCGCTGGTTGGCAGTTCAGGCCGCCTAGGATGGCCGGAGCGGGTCATGGCCTCCATCCCGCCGGACCATTGTATACACCATGGCCGCAACTTGGCGATTATGGCACCCTAGAAGCCCAAATCTGTTGATAATTGTATACAACCCCTGTATCGTGGCATTGTCCGGTGCCGTCCACCCCGCGCCCGGCATTGCAGACCGGCCGACAGGTGGTGGGCCGCGATTTCGCCAGCCGTGGCCAGCCAGACACGGCCGCCTTGGAGGGACATGGCGCGTAAACAGTTTGTTACAACCGTGTATACATGCAGGTGACCAAGAA
>JAISTN010000151.1 GCA_031272565.1 Bifidobacteriaceae bacterium | reverse complement strand
GGCCAGCGGCGCCGGCCTGTGGCGGGATATCAAAGAGGCGGCCGCCGCCCGCGAACTGGAGTTGCGCCAGGTGTTCCTGGAAGGCAAGGAAGAGTAGGTAAGCAAACATGCGCACAGCGGAAATCCGGCGCCGGTTCCTGGACTACTTCGAGCAGCGGGGCCATCACGTGCAGCCCAGTGCCTCGTTGATCTCCGAGGACCCGTCGCTGCTGTTCACCGTGGCCGGCATGGTGCCGTTCATTCCCTACATGCTGGGCGAGGTGCCGGCGCCCTGGCCGCGGGCCGCCTCGGTCCAAAAGTGCGTCCGGACGGGCGATATCGAAGAGGTCGGCAAGACGACCCGCCACGCCACGTTCTTCCAGATGAACGGCAACTTCAGCTTTGGCGACTACTTCAAGGAAGGCGCCATCGGCTACGCCTGGGAACTGGTCACGGGCTCGCAGGCGGACGGTTTTCTGGGCTTCGACCCGGACAAGATCTGGGTCACGGTCTACCTGGACGATGACGAGGCGGCGGATCTGTGGCGCAAGGTGGCTGGCCTGCCGGAGGAGCGCATTCAGCGTCGCGGCATCAAAGACAACTTCTGGTCCACGGGCCAGCCGGGACCGGCCGGCCCGTGCTCTGAAATCTATGTCGACCGCGGCCCGGCCTACGGCCCGGACGGCGGCCCGGTGGTGGATGAAGACCGCTTCTTGGAGATCTGGAACCTGGTCTTCATGCAGTATGAGCGGGGCAAGGGCGGCGCCAAGGACAACTATCCGCTGCTGGGCGACCTGGAGCAGAAGAACATTGACACCGGCATGGGCCTGGAGCGGGTGGCCTACCTGCTGCAAGACGTGGCCAACCTGTATGAGATCGACGAGGTCTATCCGGTCATCACTCGGGCGGAGGAACTGACCGGTAAACGCTACGGGGCCGATCCGGCCGACGATGTGCGGCTGCGAGTGATCGCTGACCACGTCCGGTCCGGCCTGATGCTGATCGGCGACGGCGTGGTGCCGTCCAACGAAGGCCGCGGCTATGTGCTGCGCCGCCTGCTGCGGCGGGTGGTGCGGTCGCTGCGCTTGCTGGGCCTGGAAGAACCGGCCTTCCCGGAACTGTTCCCGGTCTCCCGCGATGCGATGAAGGCCTCGTATCCGGAACTGGCCAAGGACTGGGACCGGATTGGCGCCATCGCCTGCGGCGAAGAAGAAGCCTTCCTGCGCACCCTGGCGGCCGGTTCTACCATTCTGGACACAGCCATCGCCAAGACCATCAAGACTGGTGGTGCCAAGTTGCCTGGCGGCGACGCCTTCAAGCTGCATGACACCTACGGTTTCCCCATCGACCTGACTCTGGAGATTGCCGGTGAACAGGGCTTGGACGTGGACCAGGAAGCCTTCCGCGCGCTGATGAAGCAGCAGAAGGAACGCGCCCGGGCGGACGCCCAGGCCAAGAAGACCGGTCACGCCGACACCTCGCTGTACCAGGAGGTGGCGGCCGGGTTGGAGGCGCCCACGGACTTCCTGGGCTACACCGATTTTGAGGGCCGGGGCCGGGTGGTGGCGCTGATCGAGAACGGCCAGTCGGTACCGCTGGTGCGGGCCCCGGCCGATGTCGAGGTGATCTTGGACCGGACCCCGTTCTACGCCGAGGCGGGTGGCCAGTTGGCCGACCAAGGCACCATCGAGTTCGATTCCGGCGCGGTCTTCGAGGTCGATGACGTGCAACGGCCCATCAAGGGCCTGTCGGTCCACCGCGGCCGCCTGACGGAAGGCTCGGTGGGCGTGGGCGAGGCCGGCTTTGGCCGCATCGACACGGTCCGCCGCCGGGCCATCAGCCGGGCTCATACGGCGACCCATATGGTGCACAAGTCGCTGCGCGAACACCTTGGTTCGACAGCCACGCAGGCCGGCTCAGAGAACGCGCCGGCCCGCCTGCGCTTCGACTTCCGTTACGGCGCGGCGGTGCCCGATGACGTCCTGGGACAGATCGAGGAACGCGTCAACGTCATGCTGGCCGAAGACCTCGAAGTGACCGAACAGTTGATGCCGCTGGATCAGGCCAGGGGCCTGGGCGCGATGGCGTTGTTTGGCGAGAAGTACGGCGAGATTGTGCGCGTGGTGTCGATTGGTGGCGACTGGTCGCGCGAATTGTGTGCCGGTACCCACATGAAGCGTTCAGGCGAACTGGGCCGGGTGTCACTCCTGGGGGAGGCCTCGATTGGTTCGGGCGTGCGCCGGGTGGAGGCCCTGGTGGCCGATGGCGCCTACGGCTTCCAGGCCAAGGAGCACTTGTTGGTGTCGCAATTGTCGGAGTACTTGAAGGTGCGGCCGGATGAACTGGTGGACCGCGTGACCGGCTTGGTGACAAAGCTGAAGGAGTCCGACAAGGCGTTGGCGGCGCTGCGGGTGCGCGAGTTGATGACCAAGGCGCCGGACCTGGCTCAGTCGGCCCAAACGGTGGGCGGCACCAGGCTGGTGACCTTTGAGACGGACGGGGCTGAAGCGGACGATCTGCGCACCCTGGCGCAGGCCGTGCGGGACCGGTTGGGCGAAGCTGATCCGGCGGTGGTGGCGCTGGGGTCGAAGGACCCGGCTAGCGGCCGGGCCGTGGTGGTGGTGGCGCTGAACCAGGCCGCCCAGGCCAAGGGCCTGAAGGCCGGTGACCTGGTCAAGGCCGCCTCCCAGGTCCTGGGTGGTGGTGGCGGCGGCGCGCCGGCGCTGGCCCAAGGTGGCGGCACCAAGGGTGAGTTGCTGGGGCAGGCCTGGGACGCCATCGGGCACCTGGT
>JAISTN010000115.1 GCA_031272565.1 Bifidobacteriaceae bacterium | reverse complement strand
TGGTACCTGAAGAACGGCGGCGTGGACCTGGACCTGCGGGCGGCGCTGCTGGGCCGCGGCGAGGAACTGGACTGGTACCCGGACTTTATGCGGGTGCGCTACCAGAACTGGGTGGAGGGCCTCAATTCGGATTGGCTGATCTCCCGTCAGCGCTTTTTTGGGGTGCCGTTCCCGATCTGGTATCCGCTGGATGACGCCGGCCAGCCGGACTATGACCATCCCATCACGCCGGCGGAGGCGGACCTGCCGGTGGACCCGGCCGCGGATGTGCCGGCCGGCTTCACTGAGGCCCAGCGGGGCCAGCCAGGTGGTTTCATTGGCGACCCGGACGTGATGGACACCTGGGCTACTTCTTCGTTGACGCCGCAGATTGCCTGCCACTGGCGGGACAACCCGGCCCTGTTTGCCGCCACCTTCCCCATGGACCTGCGCCCGCAGGCCCAGGACATCATCCGGACCTGGCTGTTCGCCACTGTGGTGAGGGCCCACCTGGAGGCGGATTCGCTGCCCTGGGCCAAGGCCGCCATCAGCGGTTACATCCTGGACCCGGACCGCAAGAAGATGTCCAAGTCGAAGGGCAACGTGGTCACGCCCATGGGCTTGCTGGAACAGCATGGGTCCGATGCCGTCCGTTATTGGGCGGCCTGCGCCCGCCTGGGTACCGATGCGGCCTTCGAGGTGGGCCAGATGAAGATTGGCCGCCGCCTGGCCATCAAGCTGCTGAACGCCTCCAAGTTCGCGCTCAGCTTCCTGGCGGAGGGAGACCAGGGCGAGGCCGGCGGGGCCGGGGCGCCGCTGGAGTTGGATCCGGCGGCCGTCATCAACCCGCTGGACCAGGCCATGCTGGCGGCCCTGGCAGATGTGACCGCCAAGGCCGGGCAGGCTTTGGCCGACTACGACCATGTCAAGGCGCTAGAGGCGGCCGAGACGTTCTTCTGGACGTTCTGCGACGACTACATCGAACTGGTCAAGGACCGGGCCCACGGCGCACTGGGTGAAGCGGAGGCGACCTCAGCGCGGACGGCGCTGGGGCTGGCGCTGGGTGTCCTGCTGCGGCTGTTCGCGCCGTTCCAGCCGTTCGCCACCGAAGAGGTTTGGAGCTGGTGGCACGCGGCCGGTGAATCGGTTCACCTGGCGGCCTGGCCGCAGCCGGCAGAGCTGCCCGCCGGGGGCGACCCGGCCGTGCTGGCGTTGGCCGGCCAGGTGCTGGGGGTGCTGCGCAAGGTCAAATCGGAAGCCAAGGTGTCGATGCGCACGGAACTGGAGCAGGTTCAGGTGGCGGTGCCGCAGGGGGCGCTCGCGGCCGCCCAGGCGGCCGCGAGGGACATCCAGGCGGCGGGCCGCGCCAGGGACCTGGCGCTGGCGGGCGCGGATGTCGAGGCGCCGGAGTTGGTCAGCGCAGGGCTGGTGCCCCCGGAGGGCTAACGCCAGGTCTGCCTGGGCGGCTGGAAACCGGGCCGGTTGACCCTGGCGCCCGGCCCGGCCGGGTGCGACACTTGGGGGTAACTCTCAACCCCAAGGAGCCCCCCAAATGAACGCACGCCCAACTAGTAGACAGTTCATTCGTTTGACCGTGGCCGCGCTGGCCTTGGCCGGTTTGGCCGCCGCCCCGGCCGCTTGGGCCGATCCGGCTCCACCGGTGGAGGGGGACCTGGCTGCGGGGGTGACGCAGGCCGCCGCGCCGGCCATCGCGCCCCAGGGCGTGGGCGGCGTGGCGACCATGGCCGCCATCACCATCGACACCTCCAACAAGGACGCGGTTGAAAGGGCCTACCGCCAGTACTACCTGGGCTCGATGGAGTACGCCATCGGCTGGACTGGCAACGCGGCCAACTGTGTGGCCGGGACGACATCGGCGGCCGGCCAGGCGGCCCTGTTCGACACCATCAACTTCTTCCGGGCCATGGCCGGGTTGCCCAGCGTGACCGAAGACAAGACCGAATCGGCCCGGGCCCTGAAGGCGGCCTTGATGCTGGAGGCCAACAACACCTTGACGCACTACCGCAGCAGCCTGCCCAAGTGCAATACGCCCGATGGCGTGATGATCTTCCCACCTGGATACTACGGTGAGATCGCGGCCTACAGTGGCCGGCGTTTGGCTGCCGCCTGGCCGGAGCAGTACATCTGGGACGGCGGCGCGTCCAACCGGGCCCTGGGCCACCGGTGGCAACTGCTGAGTGGCGCCTTGACCGTGGTGGCCAGTGGCAGCACCGACTACTACAACGTGATGCACACCAAGTTTGGCGGCAGTGTCAGCCTCCAGTACTGGTCGTGGCCGGGCAAAGGCTATTACCCCTACCCGCTCTATCAGGTGACCGGCACGGACTGGACCTTCTATCCCGGCAGCGGTCTCACCAGTGTGGCCAGCGCCACCGTCAGCGTGGTCAAGATCGACTCGGCCGGCGTCACCACGGCGGTGGCCGTGAGCGACATCCGGACGGTCGACGGCGGCCTGGGCTGGGTCATGCCCAACAACTTGGCCAAGCCGGCCGCCGGCAAGGTCGACACTTACCGGGTGACCGTCAGTGGCATTACCGGCACGCCCTCATCTGTGACCTATGACGTCAAGCTGTTCACGCCCTACGAGCCGACCTACAGCCGCTTCACCCTGACGCCGGATCTGGACGGCGACAAGCTGGGCGAGATCATCACATTGGACAGGTACGGCCAGTTGCAACGCCACGAGCCCAAGCCTGGTGTGACCGGTCTGCAAAGCTCGGCCTATATCCTCTACGGCCTGTCTGGCCACCGGCTGTATGGTCCGGGTGACTGGGACCGCGATGGCAAGGCCGACATCTTGACGGTTGACACGTCCGGCAACATGTGGCTGCTGAAGGGTGACGGCAAGGGCTCCATCGCCTCCAAGGTGCAGGCCGGCCGGGGGTGGTCCGCGTTCCGGATCATTCCGGCGGGTGACTTGAACGGGGACAAGAACAACGACCTGTTGGCGATCGATGGCGATGGCAAACTGTGGCTCTACGCCGGTAACGGCCTGGGCGGCTTCAAGCCCTCGCGCACCCAGGTGGGCAAGGGCTGGAGCGGCTTCAACTGCTACGCCGCGGGTGACCTGAACAAGGACGGCAAGGCGGACATCCTGGGTGTCAGCACAGCGGGGTTGTTGTACGCCTACCTGGGCCGCGGCAACGGCACGTTCGACGCCGCCAAACAGGTGGGCAAAGGCTGGGGCGTGTTCTCGTTGGCGGCCGGGGCTGATCTGAACGGGGACGGCCTGGCGGACATTGTGGGCCGCAACGATTCCACCGGGCAGTTGTATTACTACCAGTCCAAGGGCGCGGGCTCGTTTGCGGCCGCCAAGCTGATTGCCACGA
>JAISTN010000408.1 GCA_031272565.1 Bifidobacteriaceae bacterium | reverse complement strand
TTCCCGCTACCTGCCCCGCAAGTCATCCTCCGGCGGCGTCATCTGGTGGACCACCTTTGGGGCCGCCATCGCGCCACTCATCCTGCTGGGCTTTGGCCTGCTGCTGGCCGGCTCGGACGCCGGCCTGCGGGCCGCCATCTCCGATGACCCGGTAGGTGCCCTGACCACCATTCTGCCCACCTGGTACCTGGTGCCCTTCGCCATCGTCGCCATCCTAGGCCTGGTAGGCGGCGCCGTCATGGACATCTACAGTTCCGGCCTGGCCTTGATTTCGGCCGGCATCCCGGTGCCCCGGCCGGTCGCGGCCGGCATCGACGGCTGCATCATGATTGCCGGCACGCTGTACATCGTCTTTGGCCCCTCCAGCTTCTTTGACCTGTTCCGAGGCTTCCTGATCACGCTCGGTGTGCCCATCGCGGTGTGGGCCGGCATCATGCTGGCGGACGTGCTACTGCGCCGGAAGAACTATGAAGACCGCGACCTGTTCAACCCCAAGGGCCGCTACGGGTCCGTGCCGCCGGTGCCAATGGCGATCATGCTGGTTGGCACCGTGGTGGGCTGGGGTTTCGTCACCAACTCCTACGCCTCGTGGTTGGGTTGGCAGGGTTACCTGATGGGCGCCATCGGCGGCAAGACCGGCAACTGGGCCTACGCCAACCTGGGTGTGCTGCTGGCCCTAGTGATCGGCTTTGCCGGCACCCTGATACTGCGGGCCGGCGCGGTGCGGCGGCAAGAAGCCCTGCCGCTCACGGCTGAGGTGACGGCCCCGTGACCGCCGGGCCGGGCATGGCCACACCGGGGCCACAGGCCGTAGCGGCCCCGGGCCCCGCCACCCAACTGGTTGTCATCGACATGCAGAACGTGTTTGGCCAGGACGGTTCGCCGTGGCAGGCGCCCCGCTTTGGGCAGATCGTCGATCCGGTCCGCCGCCTGGTCCAGGCCTACGCCCCCAACGTGGTGTTCACTCGCTTCATCTCCGCAGCCCAGCCCGTTGGGGCCTGGGTGCCCTACTACCAGGACTGGCCGTTCGCCCTGCAGCCGGCCGATCACCCGATGTGGCAATTGGTGCCGGAGCTGGCCGGGCTGGCCACCCAGGTGCGCGGCAGCGACGGCCACGGTGGCCTGGTCGATGCCACCACCTTTTCCAAGTGGGGCGAGGCTTTGGCCGGCCTGTTGGCGCCCGGTGACAGCCTGGTGCTGGCTGGGGTTTCAACGGATTGCTGCGTCATCTCGACAGCCCTGGCGGCTGCCGATGCCGGCGTGGCAGTTCAGGTGGTGGCGGAGGCCTGCACCGGCGTGGACGACGAATCGCACCGGGCGGCACTGCACGTCATGGGGCTCTACGGGCCGATCATCAAGGTGGTCTCGCTGGCAGCGGCGCTGGCCGCGGCGCCCGGTCCTGGCACCTTGGCGGGCGGGTCTGCCGCGTAGGCTTGATCCGTGAGCGGCACGGAGGCTGGCTTGGCCGGGCTGGAGGACCGGGCGCTGGGGGCGCTCTATGGCCTGGCGATTGGCGACGCTCTGGGCATGCCCACCCAGTCCCGGCCGCGGGGCTGGATTGTGGAGCGGTTTGGTCAACTACTGGAAGGGTTCTGCGACGGCCCACCGGACCAACCGCTGGCGCCGGGCCGCCCGGCCGGGGCCGTCACCGACGACACAGAACAGGCGGTGCTGCTGGCCCAGTTGCTGATTGACGGCGGCGGGGTGGTTGACCCGGCCGAACTGGCCCGGCAGTTAGTGGCCTGGGAAGACTCGATGCGCCGGCGCGGTTCGCTAGATCTGCTGGGGCCTTCAACCAAGCGGGCGGTGGCTGACCTACAGGCGGGGGCGCCGCTGGACCGGGTGGGTCTGGAGGGCACCACCAACGGCGCCGCCATGCGGATCACACCGGTGGGGATCGCGGTGCCGCCCGGGCCGGGGCTGATCCAGGCGGTGGTGGCGGCCAGCCGCCTAACCCACGGTACGTCGGTCGCCTTGGCTGGGGCCGGCGCGGTGGCCGCGGCCGTTTCCTGCGGCTTGGCGGGCGGGTCGGTGGCCGGCGCCATCGAGGCGGCCGTGGCTGGGGCCCGGGAAGGTGTGACCCAAGGGCGGTGGGTGGCGGCGGGCGATGTCGCCTCGCGCATCGAACTGGCCCAGGCTCACCTACCGCTTTACATGCGCCGCCAGGCCGAAAAGGGCGCCGACGTACTAGAAAAACTGGTCTGGGTGATTGGCGAAGCGGTGGGCACCTCTGTGGCAAGCCAAGAATCGGTGCCGGCGGCCTTCGCCTGCGTGGTGGCATACCCGGACGACCCATGGCGAGCGGTGCGGTTGGCGGCCTCGTTGGGGGGCGACACGGACACGATGGCGGCTATGGCGGGGGCGGTCTTGGGGGCCTGCCTTGGCCTGGCGGCTTGGCCGGCTGCGGCGGTGGACGCCATCGACCGGGTCAACGGCCTACCGCTGCGGGACCTGGCCGCCGGGTTGGTGGCGCTGCGGGTGGGGCGGTGACACGGGTTCGATGGCGCGTTTGATCCACACCGGCAATGTGGTGATCGACCTGGTGCTGCGGGTGCCCCGGCTGCCGCAGCGAGGCGGCGACGTGCTGGCCAAGACTGCGGTGGCCACGCCGGGTGGCGGCTTCAACCTTGCCGCGGCGGCGGCCCGGCAGGGCGTGTCGGTGGTTTACGCGGGGGGGCATGGGACGGGGCCCTGGGGTGATCTGGCCCGGGCGGCGCTGGCGGTGGAGGGCGTCAGTTGCGTGGCCCCGCCGCAGCTGGAGTTGGATACGGGCTACGTGGTGGCGTTGGTGGAGCCCGATGGCGAGCGCTCCTTTGTCACCGCCCCCGGTGCGGAGGCCCAGTTGAGGCTGGAGTGGCTGGAAGCCACCGCGCCACAGGCGGGCGACTGGGTCTATGTCAGCGGCTATTCGCTGGCGCACGCCGCCAACCGGGCGGCGCTGCTGGCCTGGCTGCCCAGCCTGGATTGGCAGGTCAGTGTGGTGTTTGATCCCGGGCCGCTGGTGGCCAGCCTGGACCCGGCGGCGCTGAGGGTGGTGTTGGCGCGGGCGGACTGGGTCACGGCCAACGAGCCGGAGTGCTTGGTGCTGGCCGGGGCGGAGTCGGTGGAAGAGGCTCTGGCCGGCCGCGCTCCGCGCGGCCGGGGCGGGTTGGTGCTGCGCCTGGGTGCCGCAGGCTGCGTGGTGGCGTTTGCGATGCCGGGATCTGTTCCGCAGCGGGTGGCCAGTTTCCCGGTCACCGCGGTGGACACCAACGGGGCCGGCGACGCCCACACGGGCGTGTTCGTTGCCGGGTTGATGGCCGGGCTGGACCCGGTCCAGGCGGCGCGGCGGGCCAACGCGGGGGCCGCCCTGGCGGTGGTCATGCCCGGCCCCGCCACTGCGCCGGCGCCGGCCGCAATTGATGCCTTGATCAGTCAAAATGCCTGACCACAGGGCAGCGGGCCAGGCTTGGTGAGCGAGCCGGCCGGCGGATCGGCCGCCGGGCCGGTTTGTGCGCTGGTGGCGAAATTGCCCACTCCAATGGGCCGGGGTCCGGAATAAAGGGTCCTTTATCGCTGTTGTTCCGGATACGCCGGGGCGGGAGGTCCCGCTGGGGGGTTGGGCCCTCGCCCCGGCACACATGAGCGGTGTATTGGCTGTCACCGCGACTTCAGGAGTTGGTTCAGGCGCCTGGCTGGCGTCCGTGGCCGGCAGCAGGGCGCCGGGATCAGTGTTCCCGCCTCGTTTCCTCCGGCAGGACCGCCTCCTGGGCGGGTGCCTCACGCCTCGCGGAGCGGGCCAAGATGGCTAATCCGGCCGCAATCGCGGCCAGGCCGGCCAACCCTGCGGGCGTGAGGCGCTCGTGAAGCGCCACCACCCCCAGCACTGTCGCCACGGCTGGCTCGGCCATCGACAAGGTTGTCACCGTTGCCGCCGGCAGTTCCTTCATTGCCACTGCCAAACATAGAAAGGCGATCACCACTGTCACCACGGCCAGCCAGCCGGTCACGGCCAGCCCCCGGGGTGAGGCCAACCAGCCGGGGCCAGAGGCGATCAGGAGTGGTACCAAGCCCAAGGCGGCCAGGCCCGCCACCCAGCTCATGGCGTCAAACGATTCGACTCCCCGGTCCAGCGCCACCTTCATGAAGACGGCCTCCACGGCGTAGGCGCTGCCGGCCGCGGCGGAGAGCAACAAGCCCAGCGGCCTGACCGCGCCCGAACCCCCACCCAGCAACCCGATACCCACAATGGTCAAGACGGTGGCGGCCAGCCAGGGCAGGCCGGGCCGGGCCCGGCGGACGGCCCAATCGAGGGCGCCAGCCACCAAGGGGCCGGTGGCCAGCGCCACCACGGTGCCAATCGCGACACCGTTAAATTGGATGGCGCCAAAGAAGGACGGCTGGTAGGCGGCCAAGCCCAGGGCGGCCAGCCCCAAGGCCAGCCAGGTGGGCAGTGGGAAACGGGTGGTGGCCGGGCTGGCCGCTGGGGCGGCATCGGCCATGTCGCCCTGACCTGCGCCCCCGGCCGTGCGGGCCCCGCCGGACACCCGGGCGGCACCGGGCACACCGCGGGCCCGCTTGGCCCGCCGCCGGTGCGCCACGA
>JAISTN010000383.1 GCA_031272565.1 Bifidobacteriaceae bacterium | reverse complement strand
CTATGACGTCATCAGCGCCTTCATCAAGTCGGTGCGCGGCTCCGACGTGGACGCGGCCCTGCACTACCTGGCGCGCATGATCCAGGCGGGGGAGGACCCGCGCTTCATTGCCCGGCGGTTGATGATCCTGGCGGCGGAGGATGTGGGGATGGCAGACCCGTCCGCGTTGCAGACGGCGGTGGCGGCGGCCCAGGCCGTCCAGTTGGTGGGGATGCCGGAGGGGCGGATCATTTTGGCCGAGGCGGTGGTGCACCTGGCTACCGCACCGAAGTCGAATGCCGCCTATCTGGGCATCGAGGCCGCGCTGGCGGACGTCAGGGAAGGCAAGGCGGGGCAGGTGCCGGCGCACCTGCGTGACGCCCACTACGTGGGCGCGGGCCGCCTAGGACACGGCGAGGGCTACCTGTATGCGCATGACGCGCCGCATGCCGTGGCGGCCCAGGTCTATGCGCCTGCCGGCGTGGACGGTACCGAGTACTACCGGCCGTCGGATCGCGGCTACGAACGCCAGGTGGCGGAACGGCTGGAACGTATCCGGGCCGTCCTGCGCAGTGCCCACCGGGCAGACGGCTAGCTGCCCGCTAGCCGTCTGCCCGGGGAACCGAAGCCCAGCGGGGGGTGGTCTTAGCTGGCGGGAGCCTCGGCCGGCGCCTTGGCGCCATTGAGGGTGACCGACAACCAGCCCAAGCCGCAGCCCAGGATCATAGCCACTACGCAGTGGATGTAGGACGAGATTGCCAGCACGAAGGTGTTGGTCGGCTCGCCCAGCCAGGCGCTGCCCAGGCCAATCGCCTGGCCGAAGAAGATCACGCCCAGGCTCAGCGCGATGCCGGTGTAGAAGGGCAGCGTGCCCTTCTGGAAGAGGGGCACGAAGGCCATGGAGCCCACTACGACGCAGAAGCCGATGAAGTAGGCGATGACGATGCCCCAGTCCGCCTTGTCCAGCTTCGAATTGAAGAACGAGCTGACAAAGTCGGAGCCGAAGGCCTTCACCAGGGCCATGGCGAACATCTGCACCAGCAGGGCCCCGAAACCGCCGGCGATGAAGCAGGGGATGATGACCTTGACGGCACCCTGAATGTTGGCCCCGAACAGGAAGTAGAGGCCCCACACGGTGAAGGAGACGAACAGGGGCAGGCTGAACTTGTCCAACCAGGCGCCAAACGGGATCGAACAGACGACAGTGATGGCGATGGCGAGCCACATGGGCATGCGCTCATTTGGAGGGAAGAGCTTTTCTTTCATGTCAACTTCTTCGTTGAGAGTAGGTGGACAGGGGCCAGGCCGGCCGGCCCATCCCCTGCATTGGTCGGTACTACTGTCAGGTACTGCTCAGCGGAAGCACCCTCGATTCCGCTACCTTCCGAGTATAACCACAGCCGCCGCCGGTTTGGGCCCGTCACCTGGCGTTTGGCCAGGTAAACCTACACGCCGGCGGCGGCCGCATCGGCAAACCAAATGGTTTCCAACTGGCCGTGCACTCGCCCGGCGGGCACCTGCGGATCGCCCGCCACGGACCGGGCCAGCGCCAGCCGCTTGGCCTTGCCGCTGGCCACAAACCAGACCCGTTGGGCGGCGCTCAGCACCGGCAGGGTCAAGGACAGCCGGGTGCGCGGCGGCTTGGGCGAGTTTTCGACGCCGATGGCGGCCGCGCCCACCGCCTGGTTGCCCGCCTGGTCCGGGAACAGCGAGGCGATGTGGCCGTCCGGCCCCAGGCCCAGCAGCACCAGGTCGAAGCGGAAGACCTGCGTCAGGTCTTCGGCGTAGGCCGCCGCCGCCTCGTGGACGTTGGCGAAACGGTCCGGCCCGCCCATGGCATGGACGTTGCCGGCCGGGATCGACAGGTCGTCCAGCAGGGTGGCCCGGGCCTGGCCGTAGTTCGACTGGGCGTGGTCAGGCGGCACAAAACGCTCATCGCTCCACCACAGGTGGACGTCCGTCCAGTTGATGGCCGGCAGCAGCGGGTTGGCCCGCAGGGCCCCCAGCACGGCCAGGCCGTCGCGCCCGCCGGTCACCACGACGTGCACCGGGGCGTGGGCGGTGGTCAGCTCCAGCAACAGGCCCGTCAGGCGCTGGGCGGCGGCCTGGGCCACCGCCGCGCCATTGGGCAGGACAATCATCATCGGCCGCTCCTGGCCACGTATTCTGGCAGATGCCGCGTCACCAGATCACCGTACGCGGCATCGGGCTCCAGGCGGCGCAGCTCCTCCGCCAGCGATTCGGCGCGCGAACGGCGCCCCAATGCCACCAGGCGGTCCGGTTGGCCGCTGATGTGCAGCACCGCCCCCGTTTCGCGGTTCTCCTTGTCCAGCAGCAGCCGCCCGCCGCCGGCCCGGTGCAGGGCGACCGAGTTGATGAAATCGGTCTTCGACACGGTGCAGCGCACGGGCACGCCCAGCCGCAGCCCCAGCCAGGCCGCCATCAGATCGGTCGAGGGCCCGGCCGGCCCGTCCACCGTCACCGAGGTGACGCGGTCAAACGGCGGGATGGCCAAGGCGGCGGCCAGTTCGGCCCGCCACGG
>JAISTN010000321.1 GCA_031272565.1 Bifidobacteriaceae bacterium | reverse complement strand
CCCCGATGCCGTTTGGTGTCTTTCCCTACGCCGATTTTCGGGTTGACCACAGTCAGTTGACCATGCCGGTGCTGATGGTTTACGGCACGGCTGACATCTCGATGCCGGTGGACCAGGGGGCGCAGCAGGTGCGGGCGGAGGCGCCCGGGCCGGTCACGGTGCTCTACTACGGCGGTGCCAACCATGGCCTGCGGACGGGCGAGGATTCACACTTGGTGCCGGAGTTCCTGCGCGACCTGGCGGACTGGGTGCTGGCGCCGGACGTGCCGCCGCGAGTGGCAGGGGAGGCGCCCCGGCAACCGTTCTTGGCCGGGCCGGTGCCGAAGACACCGCGGGTGTCGGTGCAGGCCGCCATCGTGCTGGCGGGCCTGGCCGGGGTGGCGGCGGCTGGGCTGCCGTGGCGGCCGCGGCGGCCGGGCCGGGCCTCGGTGCCGTACGCCATCGGCTTAACCGGCACGGTGGTGACGGCGGCCGTCCATACGGCCTATGTCGCCAAGGTGGCGGCGCTGGCCACCAGCTACCGCAAGAACCGGCGCCTGGTACGGGGCGGCCACCGGGCGTTGCAGGGCCTCAGCCTGCTGACGGGGATGGCTTTAGGGGTGGCGGCGGCCAGGACCCGGCAGCCCACTTGGCAGGGCGCGGTGGGCGGGGTCAGCGCCGCCGCGTTGTTCGGCCTGGCGGGGTACTGGGGCGCGTTTGGGCGGGAAGATCGGCTAAGCTAGTGCGCACTATGCGTCTGCGCAGCCTGCTGCTTCCCAGCCGCGACGGGGCCTGATCCTAGGCCGGTTCCCCGCCGCGGCGGTTGTTCTGCCCGGCCCGCCTTCCCCCTTTAGTGATTGCAACAACCGAACTAGAAAGCTGTGCCATGAACGCGCAACAACCCTCCGGGATGCCCATCTACAAGTACCAGCCGTTCCAACCGATCGACCTGCCGGACCGTCAGTGGCCCAGCCGGCGCATCACGAGGGCGCCGCGCTGGATGTCGACCGATCTGCGGGACGGCAACCAGGCTCTGATCGAACCGATGGACCCGACCCGCAAGCGGGCCATGTTCGACCTGCTGGTGGGTATGGGCTACAAGGAGATCGAGATCGGCTTCCCGTCCGCCTCCCAGAACGACTTCGACTTTGTCCGCTCGCTGATCGAGGACGACGCCATCCCGGAAGATGTGACCTGTTCGGTGCTGACCCAGGCCAGGACGGACCTGATTGACCGCACGGTGCAGTCGATCATTGGCTTCCCGCGGGCCACCGTGCACCTGTACAACGCCACCGCGCCGTTGTTCCGCGAGGTGGTTTTCCGGACCGACAAGGCGGGCACCGTGGCCCTGGCCGTCAACGGCACGCGCGACGTGCTGGACTATGCCGCCAAGTACCTCGATGACGACTGCGTCTTCGGCTACGAATACAGCCCGGAGATCTTCATCGACACCGAGCTGGACTTTGCACTGGAGATCTGCGAAGCGGTCATGGACGTGTGGCAGCCCGGCCCGGGGCGCGAGATCATTCTGAACTTGCCGGCCACGGTGGAGCGGGCCACGCCCAACGTTTACGCTGACCAGATCGAATGGATGGACCGGCATCTGTCGCGCCGGGAGTCTGTGGCTATCTCCGTCCACCCGCACAATGACCGCGGCTGCGCCGTGGCGGCGGCTGAACTGGCCGTCATGGCCGGGGCGGACCGGGTGGAGGGTTGCCTGTTTGGCCAGGGCGAGCGGACCGGCAACGTTGACCTGGTGACGTTGGGCATGAATCTTTACACCCAGGGGATCGACCCGCAGATCGACTTTAGTGATATTGATCACGTTCGCCGGGTGGTGGAACGCTGCACCCGGATGGAGGTGGGCCCGCGGGTGCCGTATGGCGGCGACCTGGTCTACACGGCCTTTTCCGGGTCACACCAGGACGCCATCAAGAAGGGCCTGGAGATGCGCGAGAAGAAAGCGGCCGCGGCCGGCCTGGATGAGCGGGACATGGCTTGGGGCGTGCCCTACCTGCCGGTCGACCCGCGTGACGTGGGCCGCACCTATGAGGCGGTCATCCGGGTCAACTCGCAGTCCGGCAAGGGTGGCGTCAGCTACCTGATCAAGACGGAAGGCCACCTGGACCTGCCGCGGCGGCTGCAGGTCGAGTTCAGCCGGGTGATCCAGAGTCAAACCGACGCCACCGGCCTGGAGATGACGGCGGACGAGTTGTGGCTGGCCTTCGAGGACGAATACCTGCCGGCGCGCGATGTCGACGGTTTGGAACCGTGGGGCCGGTTCGAGGTCCTGTCGACCAAGTCGGCTACTGGCGGCGAGGGCGGCCTGGAGACGATCAGCGCACGTTTGCGCGACGGCAACGGCGAAATCGTGCTGGAAGGCGAGGGCAACGGGCCGATCGACGCCTTTGTGCGGGCCCTCGGTTCGATTGGCATCGACGTGGCCGTCTTGGACTATTCCGAACACGCCTTGGCGGAGGGCCGCGACGCCCGTGCCGCCGCCTATGTGGAGTGCGAAGTGGCCGGCCAGACGCTGTGGGGCGTGGGGATCGATCCGTCCATCACCACGGCCTCTCTGAAGGCCATCATTAGCGCCGTCAACCGGGCGCTAAGGTAGGGGTGTGAGCCAAGACTTTGCCGGTCCTGCCCCAGATTCCGGCGGCCAGGCACCGCCGCCGGTGCCGCCGGGTGCCTACGTGCCGTACGGTGCTTACCCCGTCTACTACCAGCCCTACCGGCCCACCAACGGCATGGCGATTGCGGCCTTGGTTTGCGCCCTGACAATCGCCCCTTTGGGCATCGTCTTTGGGCACGTTGCCCGCGCCCAGATCCGCCGCACCGGCGAGGGGGGCGACGGCCTGGCGCTGGCCGGTCTGATCCTGGGCTATATCTTCACCGCTCTGATGGTCATCTACGTGGTGGTGGTCGCCGGGTTTGTGGTTGGAGTCATTGAAATTCTCCGTAGCTGAAGCCGGCGGGTCTGGGACCGGTCCCAGACGGCGCGCGGATGGGCGTGCTTACCCTGTACGCCATGAGTGAACAGCCAACTGTGTCAACCGCACCGACCGAGTCATACCCGGTGGCGCCGCCGTACCAGCAGTACGTCGAGGAACGCCCTGTGGGCACCAACGGCTTTGCCATCGCGGCCTTTGTGCTGAGCCTGATTGGCGGCACGCTGCTGGTCTGGATCCTGGGGGGCGTGGCCCTCAGCCAGATCAAGCGCAGCGGCCAGGCCGGCCGGGGGTTGGCGATTGCCGGCATCGTGATTTCGATTGTCGAAGTGGCCGTCTTCATTGTCCTGATGGCGTTGGGCGTCTGGGCCTGGAACGTCAACAGCTAAGCCGAACAGAGCTGGGCCTGGGTTCTGGGCCGTGGGCCTAGACCTGGGCGCCGGAATCCTCCTGGTCGTCTTGGGCGCGCCGCTTCGGCAGGCGCCAAATCAGCAGCGCCAAGCCTGCCACCAGGGCCACCAGGCCCACCCGTGAAACCCACGGATCCATGGTTTCGAAGCGCGCCGCCCAGACGAACAGGCAGCCCAGGCCGCCCACCACCAGGACCCAGGCCAGGATCACCAGGGGATTGCCACTGAAAACCGGGGGGGGCTCCGGCGGCTCAAAGTGGCCCTCCTCTTCGGGCGGCGCCACCCAGTCGCGCGGGCCGGCCCCGGCCGGCGCCGCCGGCTGGGCCAGGCCGGCCCGGTCATCCAAGCCGTCCAAGCCGTCTGCCGCTTCGCCGGGCGCGTCGTCACCGTCAGCTTCCCAGACGACCTGCGAACCGAAGCCGGCGGCCTGGTCCGGCCAGGCCAGCAGGTCTTGGGGCAGTTCGCCCTCCAGTTCGGCCGCCAGTTCTTCCCAGCGTTCGGCGAATCGATCCGGGTCCCGGTTGTGATCTCCCACAGGTAAGACAATAGAGTGAGCAGGCACAAGTTCTGAAGCGAAAGGGTGCCCCCTCCTGTGTTCTATTGGCTGGCGAAGGCCTTCCTGGGGCGTCTGATGCGCCTGATCTACAGGCCGTGGGCGCGGGGTACCGAGCACATCCCGGACTCCGGGCCGGCCATCTTGGCCGGCAACCACCTGGCCGTGATCGACAGCTTCTTCCTGCCCATCTTGATCCCGCGGCGGGTCTTCTTCATCGCCAAATCGGACTACTTCACGGGCCGAGGCCTGAAGGGCCGCGCCATTGCCGGCTTCATGCGCGGCCTGGGCATGATCCCGGTTG
>JAISTN010000291.1 GCA_031272565.1 Bifidobacteriaceae bacterium | reverse complement strand
TGGGCGAGGTGGGCTATTGGCGTGAGGTTGGCGTGCTGGCGGAGGGTTGTCCGGTGCCAGTGCCAGATGGGGTGGCTGGCGAGACCGGCGTGAGTGTGGTGGAGGGTCGTTTGGATGGGGAATTGGGTTGGGGGTTGATGGCAGGCGGGTTGAGGGGTTGCGGGGTTGAGCCGTTGGAAGTGGTGTTGGCGGCGGTGGCGCGGGCGTTTGGTGGGGTGCTGGGTCTTGACCGGTTGGTGGTGGGGGTTGAGTCGCATGGGCGGTTTGAGTTGCCTGGGTTGGGTGGTGTGGAGCGGACGGTGGGTTGGTTTACCGGGTTGTTCCCGGTGGTGGTGTCGTCTGGCGGGGAGTTGGGTGATTGTTTGGGCGGTGTGTGTGGGGCGTTGAGGGGTGTGCCGGGTCATGGGTTGGGGTATCAGTTGTTGGTGAGGTCTGAGCGGATTGACCGCGTAGGTGGTTTGGTGAGCGTGAATTACCTAGGTGACGTGGGTATGGGTGTGGGGGGTATTGGTGGCGGGTTGGGGTTGTCGAGCTGGCCGGCTGGCTTGGCCGTGGCCCCGGAGAACCACTTGCCGTTCCCGGTTGGGGTGGATTGCGGATTGGACGGGGACGGGTTGTTTTGCCGGTTGACGTTTGACCGGTCGTGGTGCGCCGTGGAGGTGGCGCAAGCGTTGGTGGATGAGGTGATAGCGAGTGTAGGTGAGTTGGTGAGTTGGTGTTCGGCTGGTGGGGAAGTGCCTGATGCCGGGGTTGCCGGGGTTGGTGTGGGTGGTTTTGTGGGCGAGGGCTTGACGGCCGACGAAATGGAAGAGATCCTCGATGTGTTTGGGTGACGCCTAGGCGGTTGCGGACCGGACCAGCGCCGCCATCACGGCGGGTAGTTGCTGGCGCAGATAGAAGTGGCCGCCAGGCAGGATCAGTTCGGTGAACGGTCCGGTGGTGCGTTGACGCCACCAGCCGATTTCTTCCACGGGGGTTGACGGGTCATCCTGGCCACCAATGGCCAATAGGGGCACCGCCTCCAGTATCGTCGGGCTCAGCGTGTGGCGCTGAAACAGGTCCAGGTCGCCGGAGATGATGCGCAGGGCGTAGTCCCGCAGTTCTGGGTTCTGCAAGGCGGCGGCCGATTCAGGGTCCAGGGCACCGATCTGCCGGGCCAGTTCGGCCGCCCCGGCCGGGCCCTGGCTGACCCGGGCGGTCAGCAGACGTTCGGAAGTTGTTGGCCCAGCCGCCGATGCCGCCAACAAGGCCACCTGCTGGCCGGCCGCTTGGCGAGCCACGGCCAGTTCGAAAGCGACAATGGCGCCCAGCGAGTGGCCGAACAGAATGACCGGTCCGGTGATCGCGGCCAAGCTGGCGGGCTGGGTCAACTCATCCGCGATGCTTGCTGCTAGCTGCGCCAGGGACGCGGCTGGCGGCTCGGCGAAGCGGTCCTCGCGTGCCGGATACTTGGCCGCGACCAGGCCCCATCCGGCAGGTAGCGCGGCGCGCCACGGCGCGAAGAAACTGGCGGCCCCGCCGGCGTGGGGCAGGGCCACCACGGTGGTGGCGCCGGGAGCGGCGGTCTGGTAGGTGCGCAGCCAGGACATGGGGTCTCCTTCGGAATAGCTGTCCGTCAGCCTAACGGGTCACAGTGCCACTCGATGGTGACCTCGGCCGGGCCCACTTCAGCCGACACGCCAAGCACCGCCAATGCCGCCACGTAGCCCAGCTTGGGCTCCCGTTCCAGGTCTACGTCAACCAAGCTTGCGCCCTCAGCCAGGACTTCCGCCAAGTCCGCGCCCTGGTGGCCAACCGGCGCGGCCGGGTCCGCCCGCCAGCGCCCCACCGGCCCGGCAACATCGACCAGATGTGGGGCCACCGCCAGGCCGTGGCCGGTGGCTTTGAGCACAGCCTCCTTGCGCACCCACAGCCGTAGCCGGGCCCGGTCCAGGTCAGCCCCAGCTAGGCCCTCCAAGCTGGCCCGTTCACCCGGAGTTAGGGCGATTCGCTCAATAGTCCAACTGTCTGGCCCGGCCCCGTCCAAGGGCTCCAGGTCAATCCCCACCGGCGCCTCCCGGCTGGCGGCCACCAGGACCAGCCCGCCCGCATGGGCACTAGACAGATGGACCCCCGGCATGGTTTCACCGTCCGGCGTCACGGCCACCGGTCGGCCGTGATCACCCCCACCGCCGCAGGTTCGGCAGCGGCGCACCACGGTCAACTCGGCTGGGTCCACTCCTGCCAGCTCGGCCGCCGCCAATCGCAACAGCCCGCTGGAAGCCACCGCCCGGTCCCGGTCCACCGCCTGGTGGTAGCGGGCCGCGCGGGCGGCATCGGCCGCCGTTAACCAGACCCTCAGCCCAGCCGCGGCGGTCAACGGTACCCGCCACAGGCCAACTACCACCGCAGACTTCACCGGATCAGTGCTCCAGGGAGTCCAGGAACTCGCCCACCAGGTCCAAGCCCACCTTTAGGTTGTCCGTGTCATCGGCAAAGCCGATCCGCACCGTACCCTCAATGCCAAAGGCCGCCCCCGGGGTGAACATGACGCCCGTGTCCTCCAGCAGCCGGGTGCAGAAGTCGTAGGAGCCCAGCGGCGGCGAATACCGCAGCAGCGCCGTGGTGCCGCCCGCCGGCCGGACGTACATCACATCAGGCCGGGAAGCCACCCAGCCGTCCAGTATCGCCAGATTGCGCTGCGTGATATCCCGCGAGCGGGCCAAGACTACGTCCTTGGCCGCCAACGCCACCGACGCCAACAGGTCATCGACCCGGCTGACCGAGATGGTGTCGTAATCCCGGTGCACCGACACGGCCTCGATCAGCTCGGCCGGCCCGGTGATCCAGCCCAGGCGCAACCCGGCCAGCGAATACGGCTTGGACATGCCGCCGGTCGAAATGGCCTTGGGATACAAGTCCGCGGCCGAGGTGGTGGAGCCGGTCCCTGCCTGGTCGATGCCCCGGTAGACCTCATCGGCCAGCAGCCAGGCACCCGCGGCATCGGCGATGGCCACCACCTGCTCCAGGTCCGCCCGGCTGAGCAGCGCGCCGGTCGGGTTGTTCGGGTTGGCCAGGGCGATCAGTTTGGTGCCAGGGTGGGCCAGTTCCCGCAGCCGGTCTAGGTCCAGCCGCCAACCCTGGGCTTCATCCAGCGCCAGCAGGTCCACGTCCGCCCCCAAGCTGGCCGGGATTGAGGTGTGCTGCTGGTAGGTGGGCACCACCGACACCACGTGGTCACCCGGCTCCACCAAGGCCTTGTAGACCAGCATGTTGGCGCCGATGGTGCCGTGGGTCACCATGACATCCTCAGGGCTGTGGGTGTCATACAACCCGGCGATCAACCCCCGCAGGCGGTCGCTGCCGCGAATCGGCCCGTAGGTCAGCGGCGTGGCAGCCAACTCCGCCAGGACGGCGTCGCGCTGCCCGGCCAGGTCGAGCAGTTGCGCCACCGTCAGCGACTGGACGCAGGTTTCCGCCAGGTTGTACTGGCATTCGTCCTCATACCGGTTCATCCAGATTTCGACCAGGAAATCAGCGATCTGCACGGGGCGGCCTCCGGAGGTGAGATGGTGAAGCGGGCACTGCCAGCATAGAGGCCCGATGGCGTCCGCACCCTCTTGGCTGTCAGCCCAGCGGGTCCGGTGCCCCCTCGCGGCGGAAGACC
>JAISTN010000239.1 GCA_031272565.1 Bifidobacteriaceae bacterium | reverse complement strand
GGAACGCGACCGCCGGAGCCACCCGGTCCAGCGTGATGTCGGTGATCGGCCCCGTCATGCCGGCCGAGGTCCGCCGGAACCGTCCCCCCACCACGATCACCTAAGCGGCGCCATCGGTCACCGCCAACAGGGTTGACAGACCAGTGGTGACAATGGTCAGGTTGCGGTTACGCCCCAGGAGCGCCCCCAGGGCCGCCGTGGTGGTGCCGGAATCAAGGAACACCGCGCCGCTGTCCGGCGCCAACTTGGCCGCCGCTTTGGCGATCACCTGCTTGGCCCCGGCCTGGCTCTTGGCCTTTTCGCGCCAGGACAGTTCTGACTGCCCCAACGCGAACGCCCCGCCGTAGACCCGCAGCAGTTGGCCCTCCTTCTGCAGGGCCCGCAGGTCACGGCGGATAGTCGAGGGCGACACGCCCATGGCGGCCGCCAACTCATGGACTGACAGGTGCCCGGCGCCATCCGCCATGGCGGTCAGTTCGGCTCGCCGTTGCAGCGTCTGCTGGCGTACCTCCGGTTCGCCTTTGGCCGGCGCCCCGGCCCTACGGCCCGCTTTGGGGTTGCCGCCCTGCCCCATCTGCCCCATCCTGGCTCCTTCGGTTCACCCGGGCCCCATCGCCCCAGTCCAGCGTTCAGCCTGCCAGGCCGCCAGGCCTCAGCCCAGCAACCCGCGCAGAGCAACACGGAAGTTGCTCACTTCGCCCAACCATGTTGCACCAGTTGCCCATTTCATGCAACACTGTAAACGTTATCTCATTCGCCGGAGCATGGGAGCAAAGCCGTGGTAGGACTGGTGGCCGTTGCTGACGACCTGACCGGTGCGAACGCCACCGCCGGTGCCCTGGCCGCCCTGGGCTTCAGTTCTGTCACCTTCCCGGCTCCACCCCGCGCCTGGCCTCTCGCCGATCTGCTGCCCGATGCCGCCGCGATCTCCACCAACTCCCGCAACCTACCGCCCACTCAGGCCGCTGACCTGCTCAAACAGGTCTGTTCTGGCATCGACCTGGCGGCCGCGTTGGTGGCCAAGCGGATCGACACGACGCTGCGGGGCAACCTGGCCCCAGAAACCCTGGCGCTGCTGAGGGCAGTCCGCCGCCAGCGCCCCAGTCAGCGCGTAGCCGCCCTGGTGGTGGCCGCCCACCCCGCGGCCGGCCGCACTACCCGGCAGGGCGTGCAACTGCTCGATGGCGTGCCCGTCAGCCAGACGCCGGCCGGCGCCGATCCGCTACGCCCGGTGACCGAATCGCGCATCAGCCGCCTGTTCGAAACCACCGGGCGAGCCGCCGTCACCGAGGTCCACCTGGACCAGGTGCGCACCGGGCTGCCAGCCTTGGCGACAGCCCTGGCAGCGGCGGCCCAGGCCAGCGACATAGTGGTGGTAGACGCGGCGGCCGATGACGACCTGGCAAACATCGCCCAGGCGGCTGTTCTGGCTGGTCAGAGCCCCGTTTCGGCGCCTCAGGCCGGTTCTATCCCAACTGGCCGGCCGCCGGCCCTGAGCTGGCTGGCGGTCGACCCCGGGCCGTTCACGGCCGAACTCGCGGCGCTGGCGCTAACCCCGGCCGCGCCGCCAGCGGGCCGGGTCCTGGTGCTGGCCGGTTCGACCAGTGGGCAAACCCAGTCGCAACTCGACCTGTTACGCACCAAACGCCACGCAGCAATCGATTACCTAGACCTCTCCGCACTACCAGAGATGACCCCCGCTGCCGCCGCCCCTAGGGCTGATTCACACCTCCCGGACGGCCTCGGCGACGTCGGCCAGCGCCCCGCCGCATCATCAGGCGGAGACACCGAACTCCACACCGAGGGCCGCCTGACGCCCAGCGAGGCAGCTCAGTGCTGCCACGCCAAGTCAGATCACCTCGTGGCTGCCGCCGTACAGCGCCTGGCTCGGGCGGCCGGCGGCGGGGCCGCCATCCTCGGCCTCCAAGCCACTCCCCCAGCCGGACCGCCAAACGCGACCACGGCCCAGGCCACGGCCCAGCTTCTGGGCCGCCTGGCCACGGCCGCCATGGCCGCGGTCAAACCATCCGGCTTGTACCTGACCGGCGGCGACACGGCCGCCGCCGTGCTGCAAGCCCTCGGTGCCACCGGCCTGCGCGTCCACCGCCAGGTCTTGCCCCTGGCCATGCTGGGCACGCTAGTTGGCGGACCCCACGACGGCCTGCCGGTGGTGACCAAGGGCGGCCTCGTCGGCCCGGCCACCGCCGCCCTGGCCTGCGTCGCCGCCCTCAGCCAGCCGCCATCACTGGCCGCCCCGCCGGCCGCTCCCGCCGCCCCGGCGGCAACGACGGCAACCCTCGCCCCGGCGGACGGCCCTCAACTCCCACTCCAACCGCTCCTGGAACGGAGGCACTGACCATGAACAGCCAACTGCCCGTGCTGGCGGTGACCGCCGGCGACCCGGCCGGCATCGGGCCCGAGATCACCGTCATGACCGTCACTGACCCCGCCATGCGGGCCAAAGCCCGGGCCGTGGTCTACGGCGACCCGGCGGTACTGGAACGGGCGGCCGCCATCAGCGGCCTCCAGCCCACCATCCACCCCCTCCAAGACCCGCGGCAGGCCGGTGGCGACCCGGGAGTGGTCGACGTGATCGACATCGGGCAAGTGCCGCAGGCCAGCCAGATTGCGTTTGGCCAGGTTCAGGCGCAAGCCGGGCGGGCCGCCGTGGTGGCCATCGAGCGGGCGGTGGCAGACGCCCTTGCCGGACGGGTGGACGGCGTGGTCACCAGCCCCATCAACAAGGAAGCCATCTGGGCCTCCGGTTCCAGCTTCCTGGGCCACACCGAGCTGATCCAAGACCTCACCCGAGCCCAGGCGACGGACACCATGTTCGTGGTGGGCAATCTGTGTGTCTTCTTCGCCACCCGCCACATGTCGCTGGCCCAAGCCGTGGCCGCCATCAAAGCCGACCTGATCGAGGCCTGCCTGCACCGGGCACTGACCGCGCTGCGAGTCTTCGGCTACCCGGAGCCGCGCCTGGCCGTGGCCGCGCTGAACCCGCACGGCGGTGAGGGCGGCCACTTTGGACGGGAAGAAATCGATCAGATTGCGCCCGCCATTGGCCGCGTCAACGCCACCTTGCCCCCCGGGCAGCCCGCCGTGGCCGGCCCCATCCCGGCGGACTCGGTCTTCCACCTGGGCCTCCAAGGCCAGTTTGACGGCATCTTGTCGCTGTACCACGACCAAGGCCACATAGCGACCAAGACTTACGACTTTGACGCCACCGTCTCCGTCACCACCGGGCTGCCGATCCTGCGGACCTCGGTGGACCACGGCACGGCGTTTGACATTGCCGGCACGGGCAAGGCCTCGCCCGCCACGATGAACTCGGCCTTCCTGGCCGGCGCCCGCTTCACAGCCTGCAACGAACGCATCCGGCAGCAGTACGGAAGGACCCAGCCATGACCCAGATCCCGCCCAGCACCTGGTTGGCCACCCACGGGTGGCAAGTGGCCGACCTGTCACTCACCATCGCCTCATCCCTGCCCTGCTCCTGGCCCGGCCACATGCCCTACCAGCACCGCATTCACAACTGGTTTGTGGACCAGCCGGGCCTGCCGGACGAACTGGTGTCACCGGAAGGCGGCTACTACACCGCCACCCTGGTGATGGACGAGCACGTAGGGACGCACTTCGACGCCCCCTCACACCGCATTGCCCCTTCCGGCTCTGGCTTGCCCGATGCCGGCCCGGCCGGTGACGTCTACGCCGACCAAGTGGCACTGACCGACTTCATGGGCCCCGCCAAGGTGCTGGACCTGCGGCACCTGGCGGACCCGGCCGGCGGCACACCGGGCGTGTCCCGCTACGCCACGGCGGCCGATGTCGAGGCTTTCGAAGCCGCGCACGGGCCGATTGAACCGGGCGACATTGTGCTGATCCGGTCCGACTGGGACGTGCTCCACTACAAGGCGGGCGAGGCGGGCCTGGCCTATGTCGCCTGGCCGCGCCAAGGCAAGTCCCTGGGCTGGCCAGCCCCGGATGTCAGCTTCATCGACGCCCTGGCGGACCGTGGCGTGCGTTGCACCGGCTCCGATTCGCCCTCGATGGGTTCGGTGCACGATGGCGCCCCGGCCCACTTCGCGGCCCTGTCGCGTGGCATGAGCTTCATCGAGGGGCTGGGCGGCCTGGCCGCCCTGCCGCCGGTGGGGGCCCTGTTCGCCTTCCTGGGCCTGAAGCTGCGGGGCGGTTCGGGGGCGCCGGGCCGCGCCATCGGGCTGGTGCCGGCGGGGTGATGGCCGGCCGGTGGGGCCAGACGGAGCCAAGGTGGAGCCAAACCGAGGCTGAACCGGCCACACCGAGGCCCAACCCCCCGCCCCCGGGTAAACACGGGGCAACCGAGCCAGCCGAGCCAACTGAAGACCAACCACAACTACAACCCAAAACCCATAACTCACAACCATCAACCGAGCAAATCGCCTCTGAAGAGACAAAGGAGAAGTTAGCAATGCGCACAGCCCAACACCTCAGGACCGTGATCGCGTTCGCGGCAGCCGTTACCCTGGCCATGACCGTGGCCGCCTGCGGCGGCGACGACGCGGGCAGCACCAGCAGCAGCGGTGGTGACACCACCGCGGCCGGTAGCGACGGTGGCGACAGCGCCAGCGCGGCCAGCCCCGAAACCGCCAGTTCCGTCACCGGCGAAGTCGCCTGGTGGGGCTGGACCCCAGACAAGGACGTGGGCGACAACTACATCAAGGAGTTCAACAAGGTCTACCCCAACATCAAGGTGACCTTCAAGAACTTCGAAAACACACAGTACAAGCCGTCCCTGCGGGCGGCCCTGGCGGCCGGTGAAGGCCCCGATGTCTGGAACGTCGCCCCCGGCGGTGACACCGGCGGCGTGGTGCTCTACGCCGACTACGTGGAAGACCTGACTCAGTTGGCCACCAACTGGCTGGGACCGGACTACGCGACCAAGTGGACACCCGGCTTCTCCAGCAACCTGACCCTGGACGGCAAACTGACCGGCGCCCCGCTGGGCGGTGTCGCGGCCGGTTTCCTGTGGATCAACCAGACCCTGTTTGACCAGTACGGCCTGAAAGCCCCCACCACCCTGCAGGAGTGGGTCGATGTCTGCAAGACGTTCAACGACGCCGGCATCATCTGCTACGGCCTCGGTTCCGGCGGCGGCCAAACCTTCGCCAGCGAACTGCTGCGCGTGGTGCTGAACTCGATCGACCCAGACTTCTTCCTGCAAGCTTGCCAAGGCCAACGGGAATGGAACGAGCCCATCATGGTCGAGGCCATCGGAATCATGCGCCAAATGCAGGCCGACGGCATCATCGAGAAGGACACCGTGGGCAAGATCCACTACCCGGACTCCAACAACGACTTCATGTCGCAACGGGCAGCCATGAACTCGATGGGCACCTGGTACGCCCAGTATTCGCGCAAATCCAGCGCCATCGCCTCCATGGAAGCGGCCGGCGTGTCCAACCCCGAACCATTCGTGATGGTGCCGGTGATGTTCCCCAACCTGGCCGGCAACGACTGGACGCCGCAGTTGTTCGCGGAAGTCGACTACGGCCTGGCGGTCAACAAGGATTCGAAGAACAAGGAAGCGGCGGAGATCTTCGTGGCCTGGCTGACCATGACCGAAGAAGGCTCGCGGACCGTCATGAACGCCCTAGACCTGACACCTTCGCTGGTAGGCGTCGAGGCCGATTGGGAACAGGTCGACCTGGTTGACAACGCGGTCCAGAAGCCCGCCATCCAGGAACTGTTCGGCGAGGTCGAAAAGATCGCCCAAGTCGAATCACGCCAAAAGCTGCAAACGGCGGAGACCCTGCAAGCCCTGGTGGTGGGCGTGGAACAAATCCTAGGCACCACCGTGGATGCCCAGGCGATCGCGGATCAGATCCAGACCGATTCGACGGTGTCGCCGCTCCAACCTTGAGCGGCCAACCTGGAGATCCGGTGCAATGAGTGTCACGGCACAAACGGATCCGTCCGGCGGGCTGGCCCGCCGGGCGGTCCGGCCGGCGCCTGACCAACCCGCGGGGGGCGCCGCCGCCCGGAAGCGGCGGAGATC
>JAISTN010000236.1 GCA_031272565.1 Bifidobacteriaceae bacterium | reverse complement strand
CTCGAAGATGGCCGTGTCGACCAGTGGCGGGGCAGCTTCGACCGCCCGGCTCAAGGCGCCCAGAGCGCCGCCGCCGGCCTCCACCAACTGGCTCTCCGGCACCGGCTGGCCCAGCCGGGCTTCGCCCTCGGCCGGCGTGGCCGGTGCCTCCGCCCCCGGCAGACGGAAGCGCGTGAAGGTGCTATGGCCCCAGCGCAGATCAGGCCCGACGGTTTCCGCCACGATCTGCATCTCCCAGTGCGGCTTGCCGTCCTGGCCTTCCCAACTGGCGCTGCGCAGGCGGCCGTGCACAATCACCGGATCGCCCTTCCGGATCGACAGCAGCACATTGGCCGCCAGCGCCGGGTGGTTGACCCGGACATCGAACCATTCGGTGCGTGATGAGATCGCCTGGCCGTTGGCGTCCTTCCACCACGGCGTGGTGCCCAGGCGGAACCGCGTCCATTCGCCGCTGCCGCTGCTTTGCTTCTCCGGCCCCCGGCCAACCCAGCCGCACACCGACACCCGCGTTTCGTTGTTCATCGTTCTTGTCTCACTTTCGTTTCGCGCCGGCGGCTCGCCTGCCGCCCGGCTGGACTAAGCCGCGCCCACCGCGGCCCACCCCATCCTGAAGGCGGATTTCGAGGTGGTCCCCAGCCAGTCCCTCCGGACTGTGGACAACCGGCAGACCGGCAAACATAACCCCAGGTCAGCGCTCCTGAAGCCCCCTGGCGGCGCTGCCTTCGCCGCGACACGCGGGGCCGTCAGCGCCACCGGCGTGTCGCGCCAACCCCGCCCGGCCTGCCGTCACCGGGCGACCAAGACTGTTCGGGTTGACGGTGAAACGCCAATCCGGGCCATCAGCGCCGCTCTGCCCCACGCCAGCCCGGGCCGCCAGGCCGCAGCCGTCAGCCCGAGGCAATCAGCGCGCCACCTGGCATCAGGCCTGAGCCCGGCGGGCCAGCGCCGCGATCTCAGCCGCGGCCTGCGCAATCGCCGCCCGGTCCGCCAGCACCAGCCCGGCCGGCTTGGTCAAGCCGGCCTCCACCGCCGGTTCCACCGCCGCCGCCACCCGGCGCTCATACTCGCGCCGGTAGGTGGCCGCGGTCCGGGCCGGCGCAAAGACACGCCGCCAGAAGCCCGGCCGGGCCGGCAACTCGACCCCAGCCAAGGCCCGCGCCAGCCACTCCTCCAAGCCCTCAGCCGGCAGAGCCGCCTCAAGGGCGTCCACCCAGACCGCCGGCACGTGCTGGCGCGCCTGCGCCAGCCAAGCATCCCGCACCGCCGCCAGCCTGTCAGCCGCCGGCGGCGCCGGCACCGCCAAGGTCAGGGCGGTTTCACCCTCCCCCGCCGCCTGGACCACTGCCGTAGCCACCGCGCTGGCCGCCGCCTGCCCGGCGCCGGCCAGCCAGGCCACCTGGGCGGCATCGGGCACCTGGCCCATCTCTTCACCGGACTTGGCCGCCATCAGACTGGCCGCCCCACCCAAGTCCGCCGCCGTCCGCAGCATGGCGGTGGTGTGGTGCACCGTCTGGGCCACCAGGGCCTCCCGCAGGCCGTCCACCCCATCGCCCTGCGTGGCCGATGTCAACGCCACCACCGGATCCGCCAAACCGCCCTCCACCAGCAGTTCGGTCATGGCCTGGGCAATCGCCTGGGCGTCCTCCGGGTCAATGGTGTCAATCTGATTCAGCACCACGATGTGCGTGCGGCCCTCATGGGCCGCGGCCAGGGCCGCGAACCGTTCATGCAGCGCCGGGTCGGCGTACTTCTGCGGGTCCGTCACCCACACCAGCACGTCTGCCAAGGGCAGCACCTTGTCGGCCGTGGTGCGGTGTTCGGCCACCGCCGAATCGTAATCCGGCAGGTCCACCAGGATCATGCCGCGCAGTTCGTCCAGGTGCGATTCCAGCACCGAATCGCGCTGGATCCACGAATCGCGCTCAATGCCCAACCAGTCCAGCAACTGGCCGGCGCCCTCGCCCCAGACACATGCGGTCGCCTTGGCGGTGGTGGGGCGCAGCACGCCCACCTCGGCGAAGGCCATCTCCGCGATGGCGTTGAACAAGGACGACTTGCCGGACCCGGTGCCGCCTTCCAGGGCCACCACGGTGTGGTCAACCCCCCGGGCCAGGCGTTCGCGCAAGCGCCCGCAGACCGCCAGGAGATCGGCCGCCGCCGCCCGCCCCAGGCGGGTTTCTATCAGGCCGGCCGCCTGCTCCAGGCGGTCGATCCCGCCCGCCAAAGCCGTCGCGTCAGTGGTCGTCATCGGCGCCCTCTTCTGCCACCCGGGCCAACTGCCCGGCCAACGTGGTCAACTCCTTTGACCGGCGCACCGTCACCTGCGCCACCGCGCGGGTAAACGGTTCGCAGACCTGCCGTACGGCCTTGGCCCGGGCCCGGGCCCGCGCGCCGTAGGCGGTGTTGATCAGGCCCTCGGCGTCATCGGGCGCCAAGGACACCAACAGCGACTTGGGGCCGGCCGCACCCAACACCGACGCCTTGACCAGCGTGGCCAGGCCTTCCGCGCCCACCGCGCCAACCGCCTGCACCACGCCGGGGGCCTCCATCGCCTCGATCACCGCGGTCAGGGCGTCCCCCCACAGGCGGTGGGCCGCCACGCCGCGCAGTTGTTCCGGCAACTCCAGCCCGGCCAACTGACGCTCGGCCAGTAGTTCGCGGGTGCCTTGGGGCACCTCTGGCCCGCGCCACACCGCCACCAGGTGTTCGCGGGCGGCGATCACCTCGCGGGTCACCACCTCCGAGTCGACCTGGGCCACGGCCCGGTCCACGTCCGCCAGGGCCGCCACCCAGCCTTCACGGGCCTCCGGGTCCTCCGGTAGCTGGCCCTCCTGGCCCCCCACGCCGGTCAGCGCCCCGCCGTGCCCAATGTGCTCCAGCCAGGCGTCCACGATGCGCTTGTCGGCTTCCTTGGCGTGGGTGATGTCAGCCGCTTCGTCGGCCAGGTCGCCCACGGCCTGGTCGGTGGCATGCTTCAACATGTCGACCGCGGCGATGTGAACCGCTTGCGCCTCCCCCAAGTTGCGCAGCCGGTCTACCACGTCGAGCAGCGCCGGGCGGACCGGCGGCGCCTTGCGGCCGGGCTTGGGTGGCCGGGGCGCCACCTGGTCCAACCAGCGCCGCAACGGCTTGGTCGCCTTGTTCGGCAGGCGGTCCGGCTTGCCGGCCTCGGCCGGCAGCACAAACAGTGGCACGTCGGTGAAGCCCAAGGCGTCTAGGCGGGTCCGGGCATCTTGTTCCACCGCGGCGTGGGCGGCCGGCAACGTCCGGTCGATGACCAGGGCGATTGGGGTGGCCGGTTCGTCGGCGCCCGGTGTGGCGGCGTCGGCGGCCGATGCCGCCTGGGCGGCTTCCCCTGCTGGTTCGGCTACGGCTCCAGCGGCTTCGTCGGTGCCCGATGCCGCCCACTCACCGACGATGGGCAGTTCGTCTGTCCGTGGCGTTGGGTCGTCCGTGCCTGGCGGGGCGACCGCGACGGCTGGAGCGGCGGCCGGGGCGGCTGGAGCGGCGGCCGAGGCGGCCAGGTTGGCCGGTTGATCGACATCGGCGGCCGGGAAGGCGGCAGACGCGGCCTGGTTGGCCTGGTTGGCCGGTTGATCGACATCGGCGGCCACGTCATCCGAGTCTGGGGGTGGCGGAGAGGCCGGGCGCCGCGGACTGAAGGTCTGGAGCAGGTCCCACACCACGGCGTCGCCGTAACGCAGCGCGGAGGTCACCACCAGCCAGGCGGAAACCGGGCCTTCCGGTTGGGCCGTTGCGGGATCGTTGCCGGCCGCAAACGGATCGGCGCAATCCAGGATCAGGCGGCCATGCTTGGCGTGAGGCACCAGGCTGGCCTGGGCGGCGGCCCGCACCGGGTGAGACCCGAGCAGTGCGAAGCTGTCCGGCCGGCCGTAGAGCACCGGCGTCTTGGTAGTGGGGCGCAGCACGCCCACCGGGGCGGGCGGCGGTTGGTTGGGGGCCACGGTCAGGCTGTTGGTCAACGTCGACTTGCCCACGCCGGTGGACCCAGCCAGGCCAATCAGCACCGGCACGCCGCGGCGTTCCAGTTCAGGAATGACAGAGGTGTCCAGCGTGGCCTTGAGGTCTTCAAGGTCCTGGCGGGCCGCCAGTGAGGTCTGCGCCGGGAACGGGAAAATGGCGCCGTCCAGTTGGGCGCGGGCGGCGCGCGCCAGGTCCAGTGCGCTGGAGCGCTCTGCAGGGCCTTCCATGGCTCCCCATCATGACACGACACGGCGGCCCCGTCTTGGGGCCAGGGTGCGGGTCCGTCTGGGCGCCCCTGGCGCGATTCGAACGCGCGGCCAACTGCTTAGAAGGCAGCTGCTCTATCCGCTGAGCTACAGGGGCGTGACCAGGTCGGTCCCGCGGTGAAAGCCTACCCTGGCGCTACCCGTCAAGCCGGTTGGCGCGGGGGTTATTGCTGGCCTGGATGACCGGGAGGCCAACCGAGATGGGATCGACCCGCCGGTCGGTTGTTTGGTCGGCCGCGACCCGGCGGCCGCCCGGCGAGACTTGCGGTAGTCCCGAGGCCGCCATCGGCGGCGGCCGCCGTTGCGGAGAGACTGTCAGTGGTTGGCCGGGCGGCATCGGGCACTTCGGAGTGCCCCGGAGAGACCAGCGCGGAGAGACTTGCGGTAGTCCAAAGGCCGCCACCGGACATGCGGAGAGACTTGCGGTAGTCCCGAAGCCTTCACCAACCCATGCGGAGAGACTTGCGGTAGTCCAGAGGCCGCCGTCGGCCATTCCGGAGAGAGTTGCTGCACTTTTCGCCCCAGAAAGCAACCACAAGTCTCTCCGCTTCGTCGTAATGGGATCCAGGACTGCCACAAGTCTCTCCGCGGGGGCCGGCCGGGGCTTCTGGACTGCCACAAGTCTCTCCGCGGGGGCCGGCCGGGCAGCATCGGGCCCAGGCAAGTGGAGGCGAGCGGCGGTAAGGTTTTGGCCCGTGGGAGTTCCTGACAACGGCGTGGCCGATCCTCTGGTGTGGGTCGACTGCGAAATGACCGGCCTGGACCTGGCCGCAGACGCCTTGATCGAGGTGGCCGTGGTGGTGACCGATTCCGAGTTGCGGCCCCTAGGCCAGGGCGTCGACGTGATCGTGAAGCCGCCGCAGCAAGCGTTGCGGCAGATGGGCAGTTTTGTGCGTGAGATGCACACTTCGTCCGGCTTGTTGGCGGCACTGGAAGGGGGTGTCTCGCTGGCGGAGGCGGAGGCGACCGTGATGGATTACGTGTTGCGCTACGTGCCCCAGGCCGGCAAGGCGCCTTTGGCGGGGAACTCGGTTTCGACCGACCGCCGGTTCATCGACCGCGACCTGCCGGAGTTCGGCCAGCACCTGCACTACCGGACCATCGACGTGTCCTCGGTCAAGGAGTTGGCGCGGCGCTGGTTCCCGCGCATCTACTTCGCCTCGCCAGAAAAGACGGGCGGCCACCGGGCCTTGGCCGACATCCTCGATTCGATCGATGAACTGCGCTACTACCGCGAGGCCTTGTTCGTGCCCCAGCCGGGACCCGATTCAGAGACTGCCCGGGCGGTCGCGGCCAGGATTGCCCAAACCTCGGTGCGGGACCTGCTGGAAGTCTGAACGTTGCTGGCGGTTCGAACGCTGCTGAGGGTTCGAACGCTGCTGGATGGCCGGGCCCTGCCGGCATGGTTGACGTTGTGAGGCAATGCCAAGCGGTGCCATCCAGAGTCTGGCCGGCCACCGGGTCGAGTCGAAGGCCGTTGTCCGGTAAGATGCTGGGCGGCCTGGTGGCGTACGGTGCCTGGCACCCGCGCCACCAACCTCCATGGTGGGTATAGCTCAGTTGGTAGAGCACCAGATTGTGGTTCTGGGGGTCGCCGGTTCAAGCCCGGTTACCCACCCTTGAGTGTCGTTGATCAAACTTGCGACCGTTTGAACCGGCTTCCTTGGCTTCTTCTTCCCGTCTGTGGCTGTGACTAGGGCAAACGCTGCGGCTTCCTGTTGAGTCTCCTTGTCGAGGAAGTACGTGTACGGCGGTTCGAGCTGGATTCTGAGGGTTCTGGCCTGGTTCAGACCGTCGCAGGTAGGAGTGTCACCCTCGCCGCGCTCACAGATCTCGATCCGCTTGAAGAACGTCTGGTTGGCCAGGCGGCGGGTGTCGGCGTTGGCCATCCGATACAGCTTCGCCGGGTCGGTCAACAGGGCGAGTGAGTCTTCCAAATGGCGGCGAGCGGAGGCGTAATCCGTGCTCAACACGGCGATGTCGGCCTTGACCTGCTCCAGTCGTTCGGATTGTTCACGCTGCTTGCGGGAGTGGGCGTCCTCATCCAGTGAGCGTTTCAGGAAGGCATCGAGCAGCCGGTCCTGCTCGTCCTCAATGGCCTGCCGCTGGGCGGCGAGGGCTTCGAGTTCGGGCTTGGCCTCGGCCATCA
>JAISTN010000287.1 GCA_031272565.1 Bifidobacteriaceae bacterium | reverse complement strand
CAGCCAGTCGCGTGACGGGCCGGCATCGGCCGCCTTGGAGGTGAAGATCTCGATCACGTCGCCGGTGGTCAGTTCGGTGTCCAAGGCCACCAGGCGCGAGTTGACCCGCGCCCCGATGGTCCGGTGGCCCACCTCGGTGTGGACGGCGTAGGCGAAGTCGACCGGTGTGGCGTGGGCCGGCAGGGCGATCACGTCACCCTTGGGCGTGAAGACATAGACCTCAGTGCCGCCAATCTCGTAGCGCAGCGAATCGAGGAACTCGCCCGGGTCCTGCGTCTCGCGCTGCCAGTCGACCAGTTGGCGCAGCCAGGCCATCTCCTGGGTGCCGGTGGCGTTGGTGGCGCTGCCTTCCTTGTACTTCCAGTGGGCGGCCACGCCGAACTCGGAACGGCGGTGCATGTCGTGGGTCCGGATTTGGATCTCGACCGGCTTGCCGCTGGGCCCAATCACCGTCGTGTGCAACGACTGGTACATGTTGAACTTGGGCATGGCGATGTAGTCCTTGAACCGCCCCGGCACCGGGTTCCAGCGGGCGTGCACCGCCCCCAAGGCGCCGTAGCAGTCCCGCACCGAGTCAACCAGGATGCGCACCCCCACCAGGTCGTAGATGTCCGCGAAGTCGCGGCCCCGGACAATCATCTTCTGGTAGATCGAGTAGTAGTGCTTGGGCCGGCCGGTCACCACACCCTTGATCTTGACCGATCGCAGGTCCGCCTTGACCTGCTCCGACACCACCCGCAGGTACTCCTCGCGGGCCGGCGCCCGTTCCGCCACCACCCGCACAATCTCGTCGTAGACCCGCGGATGCAGGGTGGCGAACGACAGGTCTTCCAGTTCCCACTTGATGGTGTTCATGCCCAGGCGGTGCGCCAGCGGGGCATAGATTTCTAGCGTTTCGCGGGCCTTGCGCTCAGCCGATTCGAGCGGCACGTACTTCCAGGTGCGGGCGTTGTGGAGCCGGTCCGCCAGTTTGATCAGCAGCACCCGGATGTCCTTGGCCGTGGCCACCACCATCTTGCGGACCGTTTCGGCCTGGGCGGCCTCGCCGTAGACCACCTTGTCCAGTTTGGTGACGCCGTCCACCATCAGGGCGATCTCTTCACCGAAGTCCTCTGTCAACTGCTCCAAGGAGTAGTCGGTGTCCTCCACCGTGTCATGCAGCAGCGCGGCCGCCAGGGTCGATGGCGTCATACCCAGTTCGGCCAGAATGGTCGCCACCGCCACCGGGTGGGTAATGTACGGGTCGCCGTTGTGCCGGGTTTGGCCGTCGTGGACCCGCTCCGCCACGGCGAAGGCCCTCTCCACCACCTCGGCTGACATCTTCGGGTGGTTGGCCCGTAAACCGGCCAGCACAGGCTCCAGGAGGGCCGGAGCCGAACTGTGACCCCGGAAGGGCAACCATGAGAGCGGCCCGGTGTGCGCGGGCGGCTCAGGGGCCGCCACGCGCGTCTGGGTTGGGCTCTCGGTCATGCGCTCCATCATAGGACTACCGCGCCACCGGCCCGGGGGATCTACCTAAGAGTTGGCCTACACCAGCCGGTCGTAAGGCAGGCGCGGCACAAAGCCCCACTGGATCCTGGGCTGGTCGCCCCGGGCCTCGTTGCCGCTCAGGAAGCTGCTGAACACGACCCAGCCGGCCCCCGGGATTTCCACCACCGAACCGGTCGGCACGTCCGTCACCGCCTGTGACCCGCCGGGCCAACTGACCACGGCGGACAAGCGGACGCTGGCCTCGGTCTGGTCCGTGTAGGCGTACAGGTCATCCGCCGTCAACCCGGTCAGTTCGACCGTCACCGCCGCCGCGTCACCCGACACTTCACCTTCGGTGACAACCTGCCCCGGCCAACTCTCACCCTGCGCCCAGGCCGGGCGCTCCTCCGCCCTGGAGGCCGCCGGTTGCTCCCCCGCCCCTGGGGCGCCATCGGCCGCAAACGGCTCAAAGGTGTAGGTCAGGCTGCCCTGGCCGGCCCCGATCCCAAGAAAACCATCCGCGCTGTCCGTCGCTGCAATCACCAGCAAGCCGGCGCCGGGCAAGACCACGGCATCGCCGGCCTTGGCGTCCACCTGCCCTCCCTCGCCGTAGTTCAACCACAACTCGGCGACGCCACCGGTGATGCTCGTCACACCGATGTTGACCGACCGGCCCAGCCCAATCTGGGCGCCCTCGGCGCAAACACCAAAGGCCGGTGTCAAGCCCTCATCGCCGTAGACCTGAACCAAGTCGGGCGCCGCCACGGGCGACTGCCGGGCCGGGCTGGCCTCCTGGCCGCAGCCCACCAAGCCCGCCGCCAGCCCAACCACCAGGCCCAGCGCCAGCCAGCCTCTCGCCCTCACTCCCCAACCGCCTCCTGCAGCCACGTGACATGGATTCGGCTGCGTTCGCCATCAGCCGGCGGATCAATCTGATCCACCCGCAGAACCCCTTCACCCGGCAACTCGACAGTGCCCCCGACAGGTACCACCTGGATGTCGTCTCCAGTCCGGCTGCGGACCGCCAACCGCACGGCGAGCGCGCCATCCAGCAACCCAACCCGCATCGCACCCACCAGGACAGAGCCGAAGGGGACTTGAGTGCCCTGCTGAACCACTGCCACAACATCTTCCGCCATTGCTTGTCACCCCTTGCTCAGATCGACGGCCGAGACTTCGTCAAAGTTCTGCTTGTACTCTTCCTCCGTCAGCCACAACTCGCCAAGAATCGAGTTATCGGACCCCGCTATCGAATCCCAGTTGGACCCCCAGGGGTTCACCAGGTGGATCATGCGCACCCCATCAACTTCCTCGATTCCCGCCACCCAGTACTCGTGGTTCGCCACTACTCTGGGGTCATCCACCTTGTCACCAAAGATCCACAGGACCTTGCTCTCCGGCTCAGACCCGGCGGTGACCGGACCCTTCTCAAGCAGTTCCTCGATCTTGTCGAAGTTCAGTTCGCCATACTTGTCCGCTGGCTTGCCGGTGATTAGCTCGAAAGCGTTCTCGCCGAAGCCGCCTGGGATGTTGGCATAGTCGTTGCCGTAACACTCCGCCAACGCTCTCTCATAGAGGGAGACCCAGTTGACTTGGCCGCTGGTGTCTCCCGCGCCTGCCGTAGTCACCTCACTGCCAATGTTGATGGGCACTGGGTTGCCCTTCTTGTCGTAGAGGATGACGGTCCAGTCACCTGTCTCTGGATCGAAACTGATGTGGTTACTCAGGAACTCTGGATCGGCATCAGCCATTCCCATCAAGCCGGCAATGAACCAGCAGTCACCGATCCCACGTTGACCGACGTCGTAGGGATCCATGTCACTTGGAGAGGTTCCCAGGTTGTCAGGCACGGCCCGCCAGTCGGCATCTCCCTTGCCCTCGACATTACCCGGCTTGTCAGGATAGTCAACTGGATTCTTGTTGCCTCCGTCACCCGGCCACTCGACGCCATCGGCGGCCGAGGCCTTAGCCTGTTCCGCGATTTGACGGTTCAGTTCATCACCCAGGTCATCGATGGCCACCCGCAATGCAGACAGCTTCTTCTTCTGCGCCGGCCAGTCCGAACTCCTGAAGCGGGTCGCATCCCCACCCACCCAGGCCGAACTCAGCTTGTCGACGGTGCTCCCGATGGCGCCCGTCAGCGACTCGATCGCGGTCGCCTTTGCCTTCAAGTCCTTCGCCGCTCGCTGAGCAGCCTCGACATCGAGGATGCCTGAAAAACCCATCTTCGTCTCCTCAGTCCTGGATGGGATTTGCCTCCTACCCAACCTAGCGGGGTGGGTGGGGGTGGGCAAGGTGATGTCCCCCATCCAGGACGTCCGGCACCGGCGCGGCTCGGGTCTCCGCGGGTGCTAAGCGCTACCGTCCGGATCGGCGTGGCCAGGCGGGCCGGCCCCGCCGCGAGCGGCGGTGGGCCAATGGGGGCTCCTACCCAGTGCCGCTCAGGGGGACCATGCCAACTTATCGTCCCGGCTTTGGGGCGCGCGATGGGGAGAAGTCCCCATGTTCCCCCCTGGAGAAATACTCAACGGCTCGGCGCTACTAGCTCAGGGATCTGGGCCCTGGGCTTAGACCTGGGCGACCGTTTCGAAGGGCCGGCCGGCCAGCTTTGACCGGCCGTCCAAGAAGCCCAGTTCGATCAGGAAGCTCATGCCGACCACCTCGGCCCCAGCCGCCTCCAGCAGATCGGCCGCCGCCGCCGCCGTGCCGCCCGTCGCCAGAACGTCGTCCATGATGACCACGCGCAGACCCGGCCGCACCAGGTCGTCATGCACCTCCAGGGCCGCCTCGGCGTACTCCAACGAGTATGACTGCCTCAAAGTGTGCCCCGGCAGCTTGCCCGGCTTGCGCAAGGGGATGAACCCGACTCCAGCCTTGAAGGCCGAAGGCGCCGCCAGGATGAACCCACGGGCCTCGACCCCAACCACCGCCTCGGCCTGCACCCGGGTGACGTAGTCCGCCAGGTAGCGCACGGTGGTGCTGAACGCCTCCGCGTTGGCCAGCAGCGGTGTGATGTCCTTGAACACCACGCCCGGCTTGGGGAAGTCCGGAATGTCGCGGCACAAGTCCTCGACTAGCTGCGCAACCGACGCGCGGGAGGCGGTCATCGATCCGACCTGGCCTTCCGCCGCGGCTGGGCCACCTGGCCTTGGTGCTGGCCGGCCTTCATGGCGCCGATGCCGGCCAGGGCGCTCAGGCCCACACCCGCGTCTTCGCCCGCCGCGATGGCGGCGGCCCGTTTGGCCAGCACCTTGGCGGCGTGATTACGGATCCGTGATTCGCGCTCCCGCAGCCAGACCTCCAACGGCGTGGCCAGGAAGATCGAAGAATAGGTACCTGCCGCCATACCGACAAACAGGGCCAGCGAGATGTCCTGCAGCGTGCCTGGACCCAGCAGCGCCCAACCAAGGAACAGAATCGAGGCCACTGGCAGCAACGCCACCACCGAGGTGTTGATCGACCGCACCATGGTCTGGTTGACGGCCAGGTTGGCGGCCTCGGCGTAGGTGTATTGGGTCTGGTCCAACACGCCGGCCGTGTTCTCACGCACCTTGTCGAACACCACCACCGTGTCATACATCGAATAGCCCAACACGGTCAGGAAGCCAATCAAGGTGGCGGGCGTGACCTCAAAGCCGACGGCGGCGTAGACACCCACCGTCACAGTTAGGTCGTGCAGCAAGGCCGTGATGGCACTGACCGACATGGCCCAGTTGCGGAAGTACAACACCATGGCGACGGCCACCAATGCCAGGAAGATGACACAGCCCTTGATGGCCTTGGAAAACACCCCCGAACCCCAGGTGGCGCCCACCGCGCTGGTCGACACATTGTCTTCCGGCACCCCATAGGCGTTAGCCAGAGAGGCCCGGATGGCTTGGGCCTGGTCTTCCGTGACCTGGACGGTGCGGACCCGCACGCCGCTTTGGCCCAGCTCGGTCACCTGCGGGTTCTCGCCGCCGATCACGCTCCCCACGGCATCAACCGCCAGTTGCTGCTGGGTGGTGGCGGCGTCCGAGACCTTGAACTCGGTGCCGCCCACAAACTCGATACCCAACTGCAGGCCCGGCCGGTACAGCAGGATGCCGCACAGCACGATGACGAAGAAGCCAACCGTGAACCAGATCTTGCGCTTCGAGACCACCTTGTAGCTGCGGCGGCCGGTGTAGAGGTCATTGCCCCACTGCGAGAAGTTGACAGCCATCAGGCCTCGCCTCCCTTCTGCCCGGACTCGGTACTACCCGCGGCTAGGCGTTTGCGTTCGGCAATGGTCAAGCCGTCGGCCGGCCGTTTGGCGGCCTTGGGGGCGGCCGTCCGGGCCGCCTTGGGCGCGCTCTTGGCGGCCGCCTTGGCCTGGCTGGCGGCATCTTCCGCCCCGCCCACAATCGCCTTGGCGGCGGCCCCAACCAGGGCCGGTTCCTGCGGCGCCCGGATGACGGTGCCGCGTCCGGCGTAGTGGACGGCGCCGGGGGCGCCCAGGCGGAATGGATCAAGCCCGGACCAGGGGTGGCCGTCGGCCCAGAAGGGCAGACGGCTGAGGAACAAGATGATCGGGTGGGTGAACAAGACCACCACGACCAGGTCCATGATGGTGGTCAAGCCCAGGGTGAAGGCGAAGCCGCGCACGCCGCCCACCGCCACCATGTACAGCACCACGGCGGCGATGAAGTTGACGCCATCGGACGCGAAGATGGTCCGCCGCGCCCGCACCCAGGCCAGGTCGATGGCCTGGCTCAAGGGTCTGCCGACACGCAGTTCGTCCTTTATTCGTTCGAAGTAGACGATGAACGAGTCGGCCGTGATACCGATCGACACGATGATGCCGGCCACGCCGGCCAGGGACAGGCGGTAGCCCATCAACCAGCCCAGTAAGACCAGGGCGCCATAAGAAATACCGGTCGCGAAGATCAGCGACAGCATGGTGACCACGGCCAGGGCGCGGTACTGGAACAGGCTGTAGAGAGCCACCAGGATCAGGCCGATCAGGCCGGCCCACAGGCCCGCCCGGAGCTGTTCCGAACCGGCCGTGGCAGAAACATGCTCCTGCGATTCGACGTGGAAGTTGACCGGCAGCGAACCAAACGACAACTGCTGGGCCAAGGTGCGCGATGACCTTTGGGTGAACGAACCGGTAATGGAGGCGGTGCCGCCCGTAATGGGCTCGTTGCAGACCTGCGGCGCGGAGATCACCAGGTCGTCCAGCACGATGGCGAACTGCCGGGTCGGGTCGGTTTCGTCGGCCTGACAGCGCGAATACAACTCGGTGGTGACCGAGGCGAACTGGGACTTGCCGGCGCTGTTGAACTCAATCGCGACCTCCCACACGCCTGTGGTGTTGCCCTGCGAGTTGGTCTGCATGCCGCTGGAGGCGTTGGTCAACTCCGAGCCTTCCAGCATGACCGGGCCCAGCACATACTTGGCGGTGCCGTCTTCACTGCAGGTCACCAGCACCTTGTCTGGATCAGACTGTTCACGGGTGCGGACCGAACCAGCCATGGAACAGTTCAGGTCGTTCAGTTCCTGGGTCACCGCGTCCGTCACCAGGGTGTCTGCATCAAGGGCGGCCGTCAGGCGGTCGGCGTAGGCCTGGTCCGGCGGCACCGGCAGGTTGCCCGTCTCCGGGCCAATCTCGGTGGTCGGCTCGGCCGACTCGGTGGCGGTGGGGCTGGCCGTCGACTCATCCGTCGTCTCATCGGTGGCCTCATCGGTGGCCTCCGCCGATGGCGTGATAGTGGGCAGCACCTCCATGATGTCCGTCGGGGTGGGATCCGGCGCTGGGGTGGGGTTGGGATAGGCGCGGCTCATCCAGTCGGTAGGCGTGGGCGCCGTGGCGTAGGTCTCACTCAGGACCGTGCGGAAGGTCATCTTGGCGGACTTGGTGACCAGCGCCAGGTCCTCCTGCGACGGGTTGCCGGGAATACCGACCACGATGTTCTGGGTGCCCTGGTTGGAGATTTCCGCCTCAGCCACACCGGACGAGTCGATCCGGGCCCGGATGATGTCAATCGCCTGATCGATCTTGGACGAATCGACGGCCGAATTGTCGGTGGTCTGCGGCGTCAGCACCAGTTCGGTGCCGCCTTCCAGATCCAGTGCGAACTTCGGTAGGAGGGTCGTGTTACCCGTCACGACACCGACCGCCAACGTCCCGAACAGGGCCACAATGACGAACGCCAGCACGGCCAGCGTCCTGCCCGGCCGTGCCTTCTTCGTTTTACTTGCCACGAACATGCTTCTTTCTTGGGGTGAGGGATAGGTCCCAGGCGCCGCGCCTAGGCCTTCGTCTCGTCTTCGCCTTCGTCAGGCTCCGAACCGTCGCCCTCCACGTCTTCTTCCAACTCCGTCTCATCCGGCGCCTGGCCGTCCGCCAGGTCCTCCGGTTCGTCATCCTCCGGTTCGTCCGGATACTCGGCGATCATCGCTTCCCACTCGTCATCGGGCACCAACGAACGAATGGCCCGGCGCACGTAGGCTGATTGATCACCCTCCGGCGACATGATCGTAATCACATCGCCCTGCGTCTTGGTGATCGTGCCAATCATGCCACCCACCGTCATGACCCGCTGGCCGGCCTCCAGGGAGCGCCGGAAGTCTCCCACCTGCTGCTGCTTCTTCTTGTTGCGGCGCGACATGAACCACATCACCAAGATCATGCCGCCCAAGAGCAGCAGCATCGGCAGGCTGCCGCTCAGCAGTCCGCCACCAGTGGTGGTGCCGGACGGGTTGTCCGTGGGCGTTTCATCGGCCAGCCATACTAGATCGATCAGGCTCAACGCTGGGCTCCTAAGAGGTCAAGAGAAAAAAAGGTCCTGGGCGAGTCTAGGGTAGAAACCTGGGCAGTGCCCAATATTCAGCCCTCCCACTCGATGTGAAGGTGCTCAAAGGCCGCCTGGGTGGCCTGGCGGCCCCGGGGGGTGCGGGAGATCAGCCCTTCACGCAACAAGAACGGCTCTACCACCGTCTCGATCGTGTCGGTCTCCTCCCCCACCGCCGCAGCCAGGGTGGTCAAACCCACCGGCTGGCCACCAAACCGCTGCACCAGGGCGGTCAGCACGGCCCGGTCCATCCGGTCCAATCCGCGCTGGTCAACCTGGTAAACCTCCAACGCGGCCAGCGCCGCCGCCATGTCCGCCAGGCCGCTGCCCCGGACCTCCGCCCAGTCGCGCACGCGGCGCAGCAAACGGTTGGCGATGCGCGGCGTGCCACGCGACCGGGAAGCGACCTCATAGGCCGCCTCCGGCGTGATCGTCAGATCGAGCAGCCCGGCGGAACGCTGAATAACCTGTTCAAGTTCGTCAACAGCGTAATAGTCCAACTGGCCGGTGAAGCCGAAACGGTCCCGCAGCGGCGCTGGCAACAGGCCCGCCCGGGTGGTGGCTCCCACCACCGTGAAGGGCGGCAACGTCAAAGGGATGGCGTTGGCGCCCGGGCCCTTGCCCACCACCACGTCGACCCGGAAATCCTCCATCGCCACGTAGAGCATCTCCTCAACCGGCCGGGCCAGGCGGTGGATCTCGTCGACAAACAAGACCTCGCCTTCCTCCAGCGAGGTCAGCACCGCCGCCAGGTCGCCGGCGTGCTGGATGGCGGGGCCAGACGTGACCCGCAGCGAGACACCCAGTGCCGCCGCGATGATCATCGACAAGGTAGTTTTGCCCAGGCCGGGCGGCCCAGACAGCAGCACATGGTCCGGAGCGGTGCCCCGCGCCATGGCCGCGTCCAGCACCAGTTGCAACTGGTCCCGCACCACCCGTTGGCCCACGAATTCGCGCAGGTTCTTGGGCCGCAGCGCCGCCTCGATGGCCCGCTCGGTGCCGCCCGCGCCGGGCGCCAGCGCCTCGCGGCTGAGCGTCAGTTCGCCCGTCTCAGCCACGGCCACCTCCCAGGGTCCGCAGTGCCGCCCGCAGCACCGCGCCCACCTCGCTGGGGGCGCCATCGGCCGCCAGGACGTCCGCCACCGCCGCGGCCGCCTGCCCCTGGTTCCAGCCCAAGCCCACCAGGGCCGCCGTCACCTGGTCGGCCAACTGGCCGCCGTTTGGCCCGCCGGCCGAGCTGACTTCGCCTGGGCCGGCTTCCGGTTCGCCCAGTTTGCCGGCCAGTTCCAGGACCAGCCGGGAAGCCATCTTGCGCCCGATGCCGGGTACCCGCACCAGCGCGTTCACGTCTTCCGCCGCCACCGCCCGCCGCAGCGCCTCCGGCGTCATGGTGGCCAACAGAGCCATCACCAGTTTGGGCCCCATCCCCGCCACGGCCTGCGCCTTGGCGAAGACTTCCCGTTCGCCATCGTCGGCAAAGCCGTACAGCGTGAAGGCATCGTCCCGCACCACCATGGCCGTCAACACCTGGCCGGGTTCGCCCTGGTGCAGCCCCTGGCGGGCGGCTGGCGTCAGGTTGACTAGGTAGCCCACCCCGCCGCACTCGATGACGGCGCTGGCCAGGCCGAGTTGGACCACCAGGCCATTAAGGGACGCGATCACACCGTCACCTTCTTCCGTCCCCCCCGGCGGGCGGCGCGTTCGGCCTCCAGCCAAGCCTTCTGGGCCGGCGTCGCGGCCGCTCCCAGCGGCGACAAGGTGGCCGGGCGCCAGGCGTGGCAGATCGCCAACGCCAGGGCATCGGCCGCGTCGGCCGGCCGCGGCACCTCGCTCAGCTGCAGCAGGCGCGCCACCATGCGGCCCACCTGGGCCTTGTCGGCGCCACCCGTGCCGGTCACGGCCGCCTTGACTTCGGTCGGAGTGTGCAGGGCCACCTCGATGCCGCGCCGGGCCGCCTCGACCATGGCCAGGCCAGCCACCTGGGCCGTACCGGTGATGGTCATCTGGTTGTGCTGGGCAAAGACCCGTTCAACCGCCAACGCGGCCGGCTGGTACTGGTCCAGCCAGTCGCCAATCTGGGCGGCGATGCGCAGCAGACGCTGGTCCAAGTCCATGCCGGCAGGCGTGGCCGCCACCCCGCAGGCCACCAACCCCACCTTGCGCCCCGACGACGCCTCGACTACCCCCAGGCCGCACCTGGTGAGCCCTGGGTCAACCCCCATGACGCGCACGTGACAGATCAGTCCTCTTCGGCCTCAGCCAGCACTTCGTCCGGCGCATCAAAGTTGGTGTAGACGTTTTGGACGTCGTCCGAATCCTCCAGGGCGTCAATCAGCCGCAGGATCTTCTTGACCCCGTCCAAACCCAGTTCCACCTCCACCGAAGGCACAAACGAGGTTTCGGCCGAGTCATAGTCGATGCCCGCCTCTTGCAGCGCCTTGCGGGCCGTCACCAGGTCCTCCGGCGCCGTCACGATCTCGAAGCCCTCTTCCGCCGGGTTGACCTCTTCCGCCCCGGCCTCCAGGACGGCATCCAGAATCGCGTCCTCATCGACCCCTGGGGCAGCCGGCACCTGGATGACCCCCTTACGGGAGAACAAGTAGCTGACCGAGCCGGGATCCGCCAACGAGCCGCCCGCCCGGCTGAAGGCCAGCCTGACGTCCGATGACGCCCGGTTGCGGTTGTCCGTCAACGCCTCCACCAAGACGGCCACGCCGCCCGGGCCGTAGCCCTCATACATGATGGTCTGGTAGTCCGCTCCGCCGGCCTCCGCCCCGGAGCCGCGCTTAACCGCCCGGTCGATGTTCTCATTGGGCACCGACGACTTCTTGGCCTTCTGGATGGCGTCGAACAGCGTCGGGTTGGCCGCCGGGTCGCCCCCGCCGGTGCGGGCCGCGACCTCAATGTTCTTGATCAGTTTGGCGAACAGCTTGCCGCGCTTGGCATCGATGGCCGCCTTCTTGTGCTTGGTGGTGGCCCACTTGGAGTGACCGGACATGCAACAACCCCTCGAG
>JAISTN010000197.1 GCA_031272565.1 Bifidobacteriaceae bacterium | reverse complement strand
ATCGAAGCCATGGCTGCTACCCCAACAGTTGCCCCACAACTGCACATGCCGCTCCAGTCCGGCTCCGACCGTGTTCTGAGGGCGATGCGGCGCTCCTACAGGGCGGACAAGTTCTTGGGCGTGCTAGACAAGGTCAGGCAGGTCATGCCGGAGGCGGCCATCAGCACCGACATCATTGTGGGCTTCCCAGGCGAAACCGAGGCCGACTTTGATGCCACGATGGAGGTGGTGCGGGCGGCCCGGTTCGCCAGCGCCTTCACCTTCCAGTATTCGATCCGGCCTGGAACCCCGGCGGCAGCCATGCCGGACCAGATTCCGGCGGCGGTGGTGACGGAACGGTTCGACCGTCTGGTGGCGCTCCAGAACGCCATTTCAGAAGAAGAGAATGACCGTCAAATCGGCCGGGAGGTCGAAGTGCTGATTGCCGAAGGTGAAGGGCGTAAGGATCTGGCTACCCGGCGGGTGTCGGGCCGGGCCCGCGATGGCCGACTGGTTCACTTGGCCATCCCCGGCGCCGGGTTGGATCTTGCTGCCGGTGTGGCGCCCCAAGCTCAAGCTGACCGCCGCCCTAGGCCGGGCGACATCGTGCGGGTCAGGGTGACGGATGCCGCTCCGCACCACCTGATGGCAGATTCAGCCCTTGAACCGGGTGGTCTTTTCCAGGTCCGCCGGACCCGGGCTGGCGATGCTTGGCAGCGGGCGCGGGCCGGGCTGCCGGAACCCAGGCAGAGTGGTCGCGCCGTACCCTTGAGACTCAAGACTCAAAGCGTCGCCGACTGATACTGATCCCGCAGTTCGCGTTTGAGAATCTTGCCGGATGCGTTCTTCGGCAGGGTCTCAACGATTATGACCTGCTTGGGTGTCTTGAACCGGGCCAAGGCCGACCCGACGTGGGCCTTCACGGCATCGGCCGTCACTACTGCCCCTTCGCAGGGTACTACCACCGCCACCACCGCTTCGTTGAAGCGCGGGTCTGGAACACCAATCACGGCACATTCCTGCACGCCAGCAAGGCGGTAGATGGTCTCTTCGACTTCCCTGGAAGAGACTTTTTCGCCCCCGACATTGACCGTGTCCTTGACCCGGTCGACAAAGCTCAGACGGCCGGTCTCGGACCGGTAGCCTAGGTCCCCAGTGTGCAACCAGCCGCCACGGAACAACTCCTCTGTGCCTGTCGGGTTACCCAGGTAGCCAAGGCAGGCGTGCGGTGAACGGAAGGCTACTTCGCCCACCACGCCATCGGGCACCGGGCGACAGTTGGGGTCCAGGATGGCCAACTCGACGTTCAGGGCCGGCTTGCCGGCCGAGCCTGCGAAAGGTAGCTGGTCTTCCGGCGGCAGAATGCAAGCCGCCGGCGACATTTCGGTCTGGCCGTAGAAGTTCCACAGTCGAAGCCCCGGTAGCTTGTCCTGCAACTCAAGCAACACCGGCACTGGCATGGGTGAAGCGCCGTAGTAGCCCTTGGTCACCCCAGCCAGTTTGGCCGTGCTGAAGATGGGGGAGTGCAGCAACTCGATCCATTTGGATGGAGTAGCGAACAGCTTGTTGATGCCGTGGCGCTCGATCGCATGGATGATCCGCGCCGGCCCGGCGGACTGCAGGATGACACTAGTAGCGCCCACGTACAGATCTGGCCCCAGGAAGACGTCAAGCTGGGCGCAGTGGTAGAGCGGCATGAAGTGCAGGTCCACGTCGCTGGTTTCGAAACCGCCGTTGAACACCGTCGAGACGTACTGCCACATCAGTGAACGGCTGGTCAGCATGACACCCTTGGGCAGGGCCTCGGTGCCGCTCGTGAACATGAGGCGGACCACGTCGTCGTCTGCAATCGCAACTGGCCGAGGGACCGGGCCGGGTTCAAACCAGGGTGCGGCGTCCGGCCAGCCGTAGGCGGCCGCCCGGGCTCCCGGGTTCAAAGCCAGGCGCGGGATGGCGCCGACTTCGGGCCGGTCTTGGCCGGCCAGTTCGAGTGCGTCGTGGGCCACCTTGACCAGGTGTTCTTCCGCCACGAAGGCCTTGGGTTCGGCAAGGCGCACGATGGCGGCCACTTCTGGCGCGGACAACAGAAAGTTGATTGGGGCCAGCACAACGCCGGCCCTGGCTGCGGCGAAGGGCAGCACCGCCATTTGCCAGTTGTTGCGTGACAGCACGGCCAGGACATCGCCTTTGACCAGGCCAAGGTGCTGTAGAGCGGCGGCGACGGCGTCGACTCTGGCGGAGAACTGAATGAAGCTGAGTTCAGTGTCGCCGTCGATGATGGCCAGCTTGTCACCGTGGCGGGCGGCTGACCGGTGGGGAATGTCGCCTATCGATTGTTGTCCGGCCGTGGCGCGGTCGGCTGGGGTGGTGAAGCGGGTCGCTTGCACAGCTGCCTTTCGTTGGTTTTCTACAACTGACGTGAGCCTACGGCGGCGTAGGTTTGCCGGTCACCTGGCGAAACGTGCAGGATTGCGCGACGGCACTTGTGGGAAGGAGACAAGGGCGCGGTTGGCCTTCCCCTTGTGTCAATAGGGCGGATCACTAGACCCTAAGGGCAGACTGTAGGCGCTGCCCATTGGGTGGAGCGGCAGGCCACAGCGCAAGTTAGCCCTTCAGGTCGAACCTGTTGGCGGTGTCGACCGGTGCGGCCGGAACCACATGAGCCTTTCCGTTCGGAGCATGCCAGATGGTGGCTCCCGTTGCCGGGTCGCGTCTCACGTGCCATAGCAGGTCGCCCCTGCGATCTCTGTCGTGTTTCGCCAAGTGATGTGCCTGGCACAGGGCCTGGAGGTTTGACGCCACGGTCTGCTGGTTCGCCGGGGCCCAGGGACGGAAAGGCGCCACATGGTCCAACTCGCATTCGAACGCCGGCACGCCGCAACCTGGGAAGCGGCAGGTTTGGTCCCGCAGACGCACTACCAGTTTCAACATGTCGGATGGCACTCTGGCGTTGGTGGCAAGTCTCTCCGACATCCAAGTGGCGGGGTCGTCCAGGTCCCAGTCCGGTTCGATTGGCGGTAGTGGTAGCCAAGACAGGTCATCTGCGTCAGGCGGCTGGGAAGGTGGCGGCTCCTCAACCTCTGGATGGCTGCGCGTTGGGCCGGGTGGCGGGCCCTCTTGCTTTTCCATGAGTCGTTCGATCGAGTCGACGGCCTGGCGCGGACTGGTCGCCGTGGGACTCAATGTGATCAGGCGCCCTGACGTTGGGTGGACGACCGCGCTTTGAAGGCGGGTCGCTGACTGCATCCAGTCCGGCAGCTTGTGACACTCGGATTCTTGGCTCTGCTGCTGCCTTGCGCCTGGTTGGTGGCCTTGGCGCTGTTTGCCCTTGGGCTCCTTGCCGCTGGCGCTCTGGCCGTTGGCACCTTGTTCGCCTAGCTTCTCTTCGGCCCGTCGATGGCGTGCGGCCGCCACCCATTGGTCCGGTGTGCAGGTGACGATGGTCCGAACGGCGGCTAGGCCGGCCGTTTGGTTGCGTGGCTTGCAGTCGCCGTTGCCCGCCGGAGCGGCTGGTGGCTTCAGCACCAGGCTTACCAACAGATCGGCTTCGCGTTGTGCCCGCGTCAGGCCGTCGCCAGGCAGTTCGGCAGCATCGTTGCCAGATGCATCGGCATGGCCTTCGACGGTTTGGCCAGCCGCAGGCAGGGCTTGTCCGTGCCAGGACCGGCAGCGGGATACCAGTTCGGCCTTCATGGCCTGGGCATGTTCGGTGCGCAACAGGGCCTTGAACCAGGACATGCCGTCGCGATCGGCCTCGACCACCACCCGGCGGAGTTTCGGGGCCTGCAGAATGCGGCGTTGATCGGCCTGTTGGTCGACCTGCGCAGCCACCCGCCGGGCCACCGCCTTGGCTTCCCTGGTTGAGCCTTGCTCGATCTGTGGCAGCACCAAGTTGGTGGCCCGGGCGGCCTTGTCCGGTGTCAGGTCCTTGATTTCGTTGACCACCACGGCGGCCTTGGCGGCGGAGATAGCCCCGGCGTCCATCGCTGCCTTGAGGCTGGGCAGCTTAGCTCTGGCCTGGCCAAGATCGACCATCTTCCACGCCTCGTTGGCCGACATGCCGCCTGCCAGAGCCACTTGCTGGACCATGGAATGCCGTTCTGCCACGTTGGCGGCAGCGCCGACGGCCCGTTGGGCCAGGTCGGCCGCCCGGCCCTGGCAGTACGAAGCGATCTGAGCGAACAGCCCCTGGGCCGTGGCCAGCTGGGCGGGCGCCAGCGCCTGGGTTGCAACAAGGTTCTCTAGCCGGGCCAGGCAAGAAGCGTCCTTGGGACCTGCTTCCAGGGTGGCTAGGACCTCAGCCGGATCATCTTTGATCCGGGTATCATCCAAGGTCATAGCCATACTCATAAGACTAGTGTATCACACCCCCCAAGCCCTCCCAACCGACCCCTCGGACTGCTGGCCAATCTGGCCCGTCGCCTCCGCCCCGACATGCGCGCCATCCCCAAACCACACCCTAGAACCACCCACCGACGTTTTAGCGTCGGCACCTTCTCCAACTCGACTCCGCCCGTCATCACACACCAGCCATCACACACCAGCCATCACACCGCCCGCCATCAGCTCAGGACTCGCGCGGCGCAAGGTCTGCCACCAAGCACCAAAGCGCTCGGCAGCAAAGATTTCGCCACGGGCCCGGCAGCAAGCCAAGTTGCGCCCGATGCCGGGGTCCCGGCCCGGGGGTCTCCCGCGAAGTGGCGCTACCGCCACGCCACCAGTACCGCCGGCCCCGCGACCTTCAGCTTGGTCACCCCGGCACGGCACCCGGTTTCCCCTGGTGGCGCCCCGGCATTGTCACTGCATCGGCCCCAACTGGCCTCGGCGCAGTCAGCCCGCTCTGCCAAGCCGGGCAACTCGGCTAGGTCCCGGCGCCGCAACCGTCGATCAAGGGCCCACCGTGGGAAACTGGGGACATGAGCGCAGCCCCTCACCTGCCGTCGGCCGAACAGTTGGCGGCTGCCCTGACCGCCGGGGTCAAGGGCCAGGTCGATCTGACCAGCTTGACGCGCGGCATGTATTCCACCGACGCCTCCAACTACCGGGTGGTGCCGCAGGCTGTCGTCTTTCCGAGGGACACGCAGGACGTTGCTGTGGTGGCCGATGTCGCCCGCGGGCTGGGCGTGCCGGTCACCATGCGTGGGGCGGGCACTAGTTGCGCCGGGAACGCCATCGGCCCCGGCGTTGTGATCGACACGTCGCGCCACCTGACCAGAATTCTAGACATTGACCTGGAGGCGCGTACGGCGCGGGTGGAACCTGGCGTGGTGATGGACACCCTGCAGGCGGCCCTAAGACCCCATGGTCTCAGATTTGGGCCGGATCCTTCGACTCACTCCCGCTGCACCTTTGGGGGCATGATCGGCAACAACGCCTGTGGCAACCACGCTGTGGCTTACGGCCGGACCAGCGACAACGTCGCCGCCCTGACCATGATCGATGGCCGGGGCCACGTCATTCAGGCTGGCAACGACTTGGCCGCTGTGCCGGGCCTGCAAGACCTGGTGGACCAGAACCTGGCCACGTTAAGAACGGAGTTTGGGCGCTTTGGCCGCCAGGTTTCCGGCTACGGCCTGGAGCACTTGTTGCCGGAGCGGGGCCACGACCTGGCCAAGGCCCTGGTCGGTTCGGAGGGGACCTGCGGCATCATCACGGAGGCCACTCTGCGGCTGGTGCCACTAGCGCCGGCCCCGGCGCTACTGGTGCTCGGCTTTGACGATATCGCCCAGGCCGGGGACGCGGTGCCGGCGCTGCTGGAACTGCAGCCGCTGGCCGTTGAAGGCATGGACGCCCGCCTGGTTGACATCCTGAAACAAGCCAGGGGCGCAGCCGCCATTCCCACCCTGCCGGAAGGTGCCGCCTGGCTGATGGTCGAACTGGAATCGACCGACCAAGCCGAGGCCGCGGGCGCCGCCGGCCGCGCCGCCGGCGCCCGCTCCCACCGCGTCCTGCCCCAAGGCGCAGAGGC
>JAISTN010000142.1 GCA_031272565.1 Bifidobacteriaceae bacterium | reverse complement strand
CAACCGTCACGGACTCACCACCTCGTCAACTTGCCGACACAACCCCAGGCCCACCCACCCAGCCGTCCCCGGCAGATCGGTGGGTTCCGGGGTTGAGGTCGCCCGGAGCAAAGTGGCAGACAACGGCCGGTTTTGGGAGGTTGGCGGCTTGGCACCGCCGGTCGACAATTCCGGCGGTTTGTGTTTGTGCAGGTCAGGGGCTTGCGTCCGATGTCGGCCCAGGCCGAGTGGGTCCCCCGGCCGGCCGGAATGGGCGGCTACTGCCACAAAACCGCGTGTTGTCTGCCACTTTCACCTTCCCGCCAGGTTCGTCACCTGGGACCCGTCCCCACCTGACGAACCCGGGACTGGGCGGTGGCCGGCAGCTCTTGGGCAGGTCAGCGGGGTTCGTCACCTGGGACCCGTCCCCACCTGACGAACCCGGAAATTGGCGGGGCCGGCGGCCGGGCACCCGCCGTGGCAGAATTGGGTGCCCGCTGCGGCGGCGCATCAGGCGCCGCCGTCCGCGCCACCAAGGAGGCTGAACCAACCGTGCACCAAGACCCCCAGGCCGCCATCGACCGCGCCCGGCGCGCCCACCGCGACCGTCTGATGCCGGCGCTGAGCGCCGGACGGGTGCCGCTGACCGTGACAGCTTGGCAGGCGCCAGGCGAACCGGTGCCATTCGCCCAGGCCGCCACCCAAACCGGCTACCAGCCGGTGCAGCCCGGCCAAGCGTGGGGCCCGCCGTGGGGCACCACCTGGTTCCGCCTGACCGGCACCGTCCCAGCCGGGTGGGCGGCCGGCCAGGCTATCGAGGCCGTCATCGACCTGGGTTTCACCGCCTCACAACCCGGCTTCCAGGCCGAGGCCCTGGTGTGGGACACCGCCGGGCAGCCCCTCAAGGGAGTGGCCCCGCACAACCAAGCCGTGCCGCTGGGCCGCCCCGGTCCCGGCGCCACCGTCGAGTTGCTGGTGGAGGCGGCGTCTAACCCCGACATCGGCAGCGATTGGCAGTGGCAGCCCACGCCGCTGGGCGACCTGGCAACGGCCGGCCGCGAACCGCTGTACCACTTTGGCGGGGCCTGGCTGGTGCCGGTGGACAAGGCCCTGCGGGCCTTGGAACGCAACTGGTTCACGCTGCTAGACCTGGTGGAGACGCTGGACCCGGCCGGCCCGCGCCGGGCCCAGGTCGTGGCCGCCTTGAGCCTGGCCACCGACCGGCTGGGCGACATGTCGCCCGCCGCCACAGCCGCCGCCGCGGACGCCCTGGCCCCGGTGCTCCAACCCAACGCCCCAGCCGCCGCCTCCGCCCACCGGGTGATTGCCACCGGCCACGCCCACATCGATTCGGCCTGGTTCTGGCCGCTGCGGGAAACCCGCCGCAAGTGCGCCCGCACCTTTGCCAACGTGCTGGCCTTGATGGAACAGGAACCAGGCTTTGTCTTCGCGGCCTCCAGTGCGCAACAGTACGCCTGGGTCAAGGCCGAATACCCGGCCCTGTTCGCGCGCATCAAGCAGCGGGTGGCGGAAGGCCGCTGGGTGCCGGTGGGCGCCATGTGGGTGGAGTCCGACAACACCATGCCGGGCGGCGAGGCCCTGGTGCGCCAGTTTGTGGAAGGTGCGGCCTTCTTCGAGGCCGAGTTTGGCCACCGCACCGCCGTGGGCTGGCTGCCGGACTGCTTTGGCTACACGGCCGCGCTGCCGCAGATTCTGCGCGGCGCCGGGCTGGACAGTTTCGTGACCCAGAAGCTGTCCTGGAACGACACCAACAAGATGCCGCATTCGACGTTCCATTGGGTCGGTTTGGACGGCTCGGCGGTGCTGATGCACTTCCCGCCCATGGCCACGTACAACTCCGACCTGGGGGCGGCGGATCTGGCCCGGGCGTCGCGGCAGAACCACGAGGCCGGCCTGCTGGATGTCTCCCTGGCGCTGTTTGGCCACGGTGATGGCGGCGGCGGGCCCACGCGGGACATGGTCGAGGTGGGCCGGCGCAAGGCTGACTTGGACGGCTCACCTCGGGTTCAGTTTGGCAGCCCGGAGGCCTTCTTTGACCAGGCCCGCTTGGTGGCGGACCAGTTGCCCACCTGGTGGGGCGAGTTGTACCTGGAGTTCCACCGTGGCACGTTCACTTCCCAGGCCGGCACCAAGGCTGGTAACCGGCGGTGCGAGCACCTGCTACGGGAGGCCGAACTGTGGGCCGCCACCGCGGCGGTCCGGGCCGGCTTCGCCTACCCGGCGGCTGACCTGCGGCAATGCTGGCAGACGGTGCTGTTGCACCAGTTCCACGACATCCTGCCTGGGACATCGATCGCCTGGGTGCACCGGGAAGCGGAGGCTAACCTGGCCGCTGTGGCCGCCCGGCTGGAGGAGATCATCCAGGCGGCGTTGGCGGCATTGGCGGCCTGGAGTGTGGTGCCCGATGGCGCCCCGGCGGCAGTGGCGTTCAACGCCTCGCCGTTTGCAGTGGCGGGGGTGGCGCCGCTGGGAGCGGGGGTGCCGGTGGTTGTTGACAGCACTGGAGCGGTGGCCGGTGGCGCCCGCGGCGTGGGGGCCGGCCCCGCAGCGGCGGGTGCGGGCGCGGCGGCCGCAGGGGCCACAGCGGTGGCGGGCGGCTTCGAGTTGGCTGGCCCCGGCTTGACGGCGCGGTTTGATGGCAGCGGTGCACTGGTCTCGCTGCAGGGCCCGGACGGGCGCGAGTTGATCGCGGCCGGCCAGGGCGCTGGCCGGCCGCAGGTCTTCGAGGACCGGCCCAA
>JAISTN010000106.1 GCA_031272565.1 Bifidobacteriaceae bacterium | reverse complement strand
CAACCGTCTTGACCAGGACATCTTCATAGGTCAGGCGGCCAGTCTGGAGCGGCCCGGCGGCCGGCGCCTGATACATCTGGTTGAGTTGCTCGGCGCTGGGGTAGCCAGGGTAGCCGGCGTAGCCCTGCGGGGTGGCATAGCCCTGTTGGGTGGGGTAGCCCTGGGCCTGATAGCCGGGCTGAGCTTGGCTCTGGGTCTGGGACGGGTAGTAGGCGACGCCGCCGCGGCCGTTGAAGGCCCCGTTGCGCCCGAAGACTGGATTGCTCATGCCCCCATCGTATAGGCCCACGCTGACCGTAGCCTGAGCCTGGAGCACGATTCAGCCGGGTCTCGACCAAATCCCCACAACTCGGCTCTTGGCTGCGTTCAGCCGGGTTCAGCCGGGTTCAGCCGGGTTCACCCAGGTTCAGCCAGCCTCAGGCCGCGTGCACCCCGGCAAAGGTAGCCTGCGCAATCGACCGGGCTTCCGCCTCCGGGTCCATGAAAACCGGGGCGGCCCAGGCAAACAGCACCTGCCAGCCAACCCGCTCCAGGTGGGCAGGCCAAGTGCGGACCTTGGCCCGCACCGAAGGCTCGGCCACAAAGGCGGCATCGTCGGTTAACACGGCCACCGTCTCACGCGAGCCCTGCCCGGCCGGGCGCACCGACATGGTCAGGTAGGGGCCGCCGGGCGGGCCGTAGTTGGTGGTGACGCGGGCGCCGCGGCGTTCAACCCGCCGGGCCAAGTCCGCGAACAGCGGGTCCGTCAGGCCCACGTAGTCGGTGGGCACCGAAGGCGGCCGTTCCATCAGTTCCAGCAGGCGCCGCATCAGCTTGGAACCGGGGTCCTTCAACCGGGCCGGGTCCAGATCAGCCGTGGACAGGGACGACACCACCACCAGCCGCCGCTTGGCCGCCGCCAGGGCGTCACACAGCAGCGCCACGCCATCGGGCCCGGAAAAGACCCCAAAGTCATACAACACATGCCCTCGGGTTGACCGGGCCAGGCCGGGCGCAAACACCACCGTGTCGAAGGCCAGGCCGGCCGCCGCCTCGGCGTGGGTTACCACCAGGTGGCCCGGCCGCGCGCCGCTCAAGGCCCCCGCCACCGCCAGGTTGCCGGTCCGGGCCTGCCGAGCCAACTCTTGCACAATCCGCTTGGCGTGCTCCGGCCGGGCGGCGATCACGCCCACCGACTCGTCCGGGAAGGCTGACAGGTGGTTGGTCACCTGGACCGCCACCTGCTCCAGTTCAGAAATGGGCGGCAAGACAAAGTCGCCCCGCGGCGACAGCAAGCCGTCGCCATCGACCTTGGCCCAGACCAGCCGGCGCTGGTGCGATGGCATAGGTAGCGCCGCCCCCAGGTTGTCGTAACCCTGGCCCCGCAGCAGGGCGGTCAGCCGGGGATCGCGCTCGTTGACCTCCGCCGGCAGGGCCACCACCGGCAGGAAGTCCGCCACCGCGCTGGCCAACGTCTCCGATTCGCCGCGCAGCGTGTTGCCAAACACCACCGTTTGGCGGCCCCGCACCAGGGCGCTAATGGTCTGGGCCGGCGTGACCCGGTCGGCCGCATCGACAATCACCAGGTCGATCAGCGACGTGCCCATCTCCGCCAGCGGAATGGCCTGTGGCACCATGACCGGCCCGGCCACCAGGCAGGGGCGGGCCTTGAGGCAGATGTCCGGCGCCTGGGTCAAGGCGTCACGCAGCGTGCCGGAGCTGTCCAGGTGGGTCAGCTTGAAGCCCTGCGCGGGGTAGTTTTCCACCGCTTGGTCCCGCCACTTGGCCACGGCCGCCCGGATGGGCGCGGGCTTGGTGGCGGTGTGGGCCACGTCCAACTCCCGGAACGAATCGACCAGGCCGGCTAGGGCGTCCCCGCCGTACATCGACAGGACCGGGAACTCTTCCAGGGCGAACGCCAGGATGGAACTCCACCAGCAGAAGTCGACTTCGCGGGTGGCGGCCTCGATGGCGGCCACCGCGGCCGGGCCGGCCGAGCCCACCTCCGGCCCCACCTTGCGTTCGGTCAGGTCACCCAGCAGCCCACCCAGGCCCAACTGGTGCAGCGACACCGCCAGCGTGTTCATCTCCGGCAGGAAGTCCAGCGAGGCCCGGTCGGTGTGCAAGCGCTCCAACAACTGCAGCAGGTCCTCGAAGGGCGTGTCCGCCAGCGTGGTTGAAGACCCGGCGGCCAGGGCGGCATCGAGGGCGTCGATGTCGGCCTTGACGGCCGCGTAACCGGCCTCCACCTGGGGCATGCCGACCGGCAGCTTGGGCCAGGGCGCCTTGGGCGACCAGGAGAGCCAGATCTCACGCTGTTCCTGGACCTTGACCAGGGCGGCGTGGAGGTCATCCACCTGCAGGCCCGGCCGGACCAGGTCCCGGGCCTGCTTGCGCAGGCGCCGGCGCACCCGCGAAGTCATGGCGACTTCGTGTTCGGCCCGCCATTCGGCCGTGGCCGTGGCCGCCACCATGTCTTCCGGGGACTGCTCAAAGATCTCGGGGATGAACTGGTCCAAGGCGTCCCGCACGCCGGCCAACATGCGCAACTGGGCGCCCCAGTCGTTCAGGGTGGCGGATTCCTCCAGGCCGGCCTGGGCGGTGATCTCACGCATGTGACCAATCGTTTCCGCCAACTGGCCAGCCCGCAGCCGGTCCAGCCGGGCCAGCAGATCGGCCGCCGTTTCCGGTTCGGTGACGAAACTGCCAAACCAGGCCGTGTCCTGGGCTGTCATCTGGAACATGCCCAGTTCGGTGGCCCGCCGCACCCACTGTTTGGCCTGGTCGCGGGTTTCGCCCACCAGGCGCGCGGCGGCCTTGCGGTCCAGGTGCACGGTGGTGCGGGTG
>JAISTN010000068.1 GCA_031272565.1 Bifidobacteriaceae bacterium | reverse complement strand
CCTCCGCCCACAGGCCGGAAGTGAACACCAGGTCAAACACCGGGCCAAAGCCATCAAAGTTGTCCCAGGCGGTGATCTCCTGCACCTCCCACAGGGCGTCCACCGCGGCCTGCAACGCCGCCACCGCGGCATCGACATCGCCCTGCGTCACGGTCGAACTAGCCAACACGTCATCGGCATCATCCAGCGCGTCCTGGAAGGCGTCATAACTGGCGTCCGTGTATTCGCCCTTCAACGTCGCCTGGGCGGTGTTCTCAACGGCAGCCACCAACGCCGCCAAAGCCGACTTGTCAACCGGTGCGGCCACTACCTGGCCCGGCGAGGTCGCCGAAACGGAACTGTAGCCGGTGGCACTGCCGGTCACCACCACCGTCAGCGTCTTACCCACATCGGCGGTCTCGATGGTGTAGCTGGAGCTGTTCGCGCCCACCACGTCGACCCCGTCCAACTGCCACTGGTAGGCCAAGTCAACCGTGGACGGATCCCAGGTGCCCGGCGTGGCCGTGACCGTTTGGCCGGCCTCAACTGTGCCGCTGATGCCCACCGTGCCCGGCGTGATGACCAGCGGTAGTTCGGCAATCCCCACCCAGGACAGCAACGGCGACTGGGCGGAGGATCCGCTGGGGTTGGCCGCCCCCACCAGGCGCAGCGTCAAGGTCCCGGCCGCCGCCAAGGTCACCTCATAGCTCAAGAACTGGTTCATGTTGGAGGAATTCAGAGTGAAGGCACCGACTTGGTGCTCCACGCCGTCGTAGTCCAGGAAGACGTTGGCGGTCCGCTCATTGGTCCACCAGGCGTAGCTGCCAAAGGCGATCTGGTATTTGCCGGCCGGCAAGGTGGCCGTGTAGCTCAGGGTCGCGCCGACCGCGTTGTCGGTGTAAACGCCTGTGGTGGTCAGCTTGGAGTAATCACCGGCCACAATGCCCTTGTAGTTGATGGCCTTGGTGCCGCTGGCGCTGGCGCCGTAGTGGCCCCAAGTCGCGGAGTTCTCATAGACCTGGTCCGGTGTTGGGTTGAGCAAACTCGAACCCACCAGCGCGGCCACGGCGTTGTAGGCCGGCGAATCGTAGCCCAGCGTGCCACCGGCCGTGCCGTTGATGTCACCGAACACCACCACGTCAGCCGGGATCACCTCGACGAAGGCCCGGGCGGTGGCCCAGCCGTAGGCGCCGGTCACGGCCACGGTGGTCCACGGCTGGGAGAAGTCCAGCCCGGTCAGGTTCCAGGTGATGGGCACGGCCTGAGTGCTCGCATCGTCCATGGTGGCCAGCACCGTGGCGGGCAGCGCCGGCGTATCCCCCGCCACCACCGCGATCCAGGTGGTCTCCAGCGAGGCAACCTCGTCTGACAGCGGCGCCATCGAACCTTGCAGGCGGGTGGCCAACTGCTCGGCGCCCTCCGCGTCCAGGCCGTACCCGGCCGGGTCGTCGACCGCGTCCTGGGCCGCCGCCAGGGCCGCCTGGAAGGTGGCCCAGTCGTCCGCCGTGAAATCGGGCGTCTGCCACACGCTCTCGGCCTGGTCCACCAGGGCAGCCAGCGCGTCCGTGGCCGGCGGCACCTCTGGTGGCACCGTCAGCACACCCACAGCGTCGACCGCCAAGGTGCCGCTGACCAGCGTGAACGTCACGGTGTGCGAGGCCAGCTTCAGGCCGCGCAGGGCATAGGTCTGCTGGTATTGGCCAGAGGCTTGGGTGGCCTGGCTGTAGGCGATGGTGGTGCCGTCCACGGCGACATCAATCACGCCGGTGCCGGTGTTGGGGCCAACCAGGTCAATCCCGGTACCCGTGAAGGTGTAGCTGACGGTGGAGCCGGCCGCGCTGCTGGTCGACTGGGTGCGTCCGTAGATGTGCATGCCCTGGCCGTTGGCGTGGGCCCAAGTGCCGGTGTACTGCAGCTTGGGGGCCGGCGGATCGTCCAGCGTCTTCATGTCCATGCCATCGATCAGGTCGCCGTAGTACGGCAGATAGCCGTCCACCCGCTCAACTGACAGGTTGTCGAACTGCACATTGTAGAAGCTGCTGGCCAGCACCACCCGGCCGGTCAGGTAGGGCACCGCATCGGTGTAGCTGCCCACCGGCTGGCCGTCGATATATGCGGTGGCGGTGGCCCCGGCCACCTTGATGCCGATGTTGGTCCAGGCGGCTGGATCGTAGCCTGCCACCACACCGCTGGCCACGGTGGTACCCCGGCGCAACAACTGCCAGTTGCCATTGGGGTACAACCGCACCGCGTACGGCGCCTGGGCGATCTGCCAGCCGTTCTCGCCGCCGGTCAGGCGGGCGGCGATGGCGGCGTACTGGCTGCTGGAGGGCGTGCGCTCAAAGCGCACATCGGTCGAGGCGTAGTAGTTGGACCAGCGCAGGTCGCCAATCGAGGTCAACGGGTCGCCGTTGTTCCAGTAGCCGCCCACGCCGGTGGTCTCGGTGTCGACTTGCTGGCGCAGCACCCACTCGCCATCGGCGGCCAGGTAGGCCTCGAAGGCGCCGTTCTGGTCCCAGGTGTAGAGCGGGATGGCCCCGGTGGCACCGCCGCGGGAAGTCACAAAGTCCTCCGTGGCGCCGCTCAAGGAGCCATCGGACGCCAGCACCGGCACCGTCTTGCCGGTGTAGTCGAAGTCATCCGCCCACAGCACGCCCTGGCCGGCGTCCAGGACGGTCCGTTCACCTTCCACCGGCAACGGCGTGGCCCAGTTGGCATCCCCGGTCACGTCCAGCGAGGTCACGGTCACGATTGACCACGGTTCGACCGCCACCACGTAGGTGCCGTTGGCGTCCGGCGTGACGTTGCCACGGAACTCTTTGTAGTCGGCATTGAAGGCTTCGCCTTCATCGGCCGCCGATGTCGCCCACACGGCCAACGCCTGCCCGGCCGGGAAGGTGAAGTTGGTGGGGGTGATGCGGTAGGTCTTGGCGTACTGGGAGTCGTTGACAATGATGGTGGAGAAGTCAGACTTGTCCGGCGCGCCCAGGGTCATGTAGTTGGCACCGCCGTTGCGGCCGTTGACATTGTTGGTGCCGGTGGCGGTGGTCACGGAGGCCTGCGGAATGCCGCGCCAGATGCCGGCCGTGTTGGTGTCGTTCTCCCAGCCCACCACGGCAAACGAGGTGAAGTGCTGCAGGATCGCCACGGCCGCGTCGTAATGGATCCAGCCGGACCATGGGTCGCGGGCGGAGATGATCTCCTTGTAGGAATACTGGCCGCCTTCATAGAAGGAGCCGATGGCCGGTTGGTAGATGAAGTGGGTCCGGCGGGAGTTGACAAAGCCCTTGACCACCGTGACGCCCATTTCCAGTGGGCTGTTGACCCCGCCCAGTTGGGTGCCCACCTTGGTTGGGTCGGCCGTGTTGTTGTTGGGCCGGGTGGTGGAGTTGGAGAAGGTCGCCTGGGCCTCCGAGTTCCACACCTCCATGTCGTAGTTGTCGGCCAGGTTCTTGAACCGGCCGGAGCTGTCGTCATCGGTGTAGTAGTGCCAGGCGGCCACGTCCACCACGTCGCGCAGGCCGGAGGTGTTGTCGATCAGGTAGGACCCAAAGTTGGGGTCGTTGGTGTCGTCGTCGACAATGATCTTGATGGACTGGAACAACTCTTGTTCGCCGGGCCGGAAGCCGGCTTGGAGTGGATCGTCGCTGAGGTAGCCGGTGGTGTCGGTGGCAATCCAGTTGGCCCAGTTGAC
>JAISTN010000316.1 GCA_031272565.1 Bifidobacteriaceae bacterium | reverse complement strand
CCGCTAGGCCCAGGGCACCGGAAGCGTGCGCCACCACCTGCCCCGGCCGCCACACACCGGCCAGTTCGGCCACGGTAGGCCCGATGGCGTCATCGGGCACCGTCACAAAGACCAACCCGGCCGCTTGGGCCACCTCCTGGGGGGACATGACCGGCGTGCCGGGCAGGGTCACCTCGGCCCGTTCGCGGGCCGCCTCTGACCGGGCGGTGATGGCCGCCACCGGGTGGCCGGCCGCATGCAAGGCCGAGGCCAAGGCCGCCCCCACCCGGCCAAAGCCAATCACACCCAGGGCCAAAGACTCACCCGCAACGCTCACCCCACCATCATCCCAGGCGGGCGAGCAAATACTGCTTGAGAAGTCCTATCTGCGCCCAGGTAGCCTTGACCCCGTGACTGAACCAGGTACCACCGTCCCAAACCCCTCATTTGACCAGGCTGCATCTGACCAGGCCGCATCTGACCAGGCCCTGTCGGAACAGGCCCAAGTCCGCCGCGCCAAGCGTGAGGCGATCCTGGCCCGCGGCGGCCAGGCCTATCCGGTGGTCCTGCCAATCGATTCGACCATCGCCCAGGTGCGGGCCCAGTTTGGGGACCTGACGGCCGGCCAAGAAACCGACACGGTGGTAGGCCTGGCCGGCCGGGTGGTCTTTGTCCGCAACACCGGCAAGCTCTGTTTCGCCACCCTCCAGGACGGGGCCGGCCGGCGTTTGCAGGCCATGGTCTCGTTGGCGGAGGTTGGCCCGGAGGCCCTGGCCGGCTTCAAGTCCGATGTCGATCTGGGCGACCAGTTGTACGTTCACGGCCGGGTCATCAGCTCGCGGCGCGGCGAACTGTCGGTCCTGGCTGACGAGTGGCGCCTGGCGGCCAAGGCGCTGCGGCCGCTACCGGTGCTGCACGCCGAACTGTCGGATGAGGCCCGGGTGCGGGACCGCCCGGCCGATCTGATCAACCGGCCGGCTGCCCGCGACATCGCCCGCGAACGAGTCGCCGTCACCCGGTCGGTCCGCCAAACCCTTGATGAACAGGGCTTCTTGGAGTTGGAGACGCCCATCTTGCAGACCATTCACGGCGGCGCCGCCGCCCGGCCGTTCTCCACCCACATGAACGCCTTCGATATTGCGCTGTATATGCGGATAGCCACCGAGCTGTTCCTCAAACGGGCCGTGGTGGGCGGTTTGGAGCGCGTCTATGAGATCGGCCGGATTTTCCGCAACGAGGGTGTCGATTCCTCGCACGCCCCCGAATTCACTTCGCTGGAGGCCTACCAGGCCTATGGCGACTACAACACGATTGGCGATCTGACCCGCCAGATCATCCAGGATGCCGCCCAGCGGGTCTGGGATACCACCACGGTGACGTTGGCCAGCGGCGAGCAATATGAGCTGGGCGGTCAGTGGCGCCAGCTCAGCTTGTACCAGTCGCTGTCGGAGTCGCTGGGGGAGGAGATCACCCCGCAGACCAGCGTTGATCACCTGGCCGCCATCGCCGGCCGGTTCGAGATCGGCTTCGACCCGGCTCAGGTCAACCACGGCAAACTGGTGGAGGCGATCTGGGAACAGCGTGTGGGGGACCACCTGTATGAGCCGACCTTTGTGCGTGATTTCCCGGTCGAGACGTCCCCCCTGGTGCGGGACCACCGCTCCATTCCGGGTGTGGTTGAGAAGTGGGACTTGTACGTGCGCGGCATCGAGCTGGCCACCGGCTATTCGGAACTGGTCGACCCGGTGATCCAGCGCCACCGGCTAGAAGCCCAGGCGGCCTTGGCGGCCCGCGGCGACGCCGAGGCGATGGCCCTGGATGAGGATTTTCTGGGCGCCCTGGAATACGGCATGCCACCCACCGGCGGTATGGGAATGGGGATAGACCGCATGCTCATGGCTCTGACCGGTTTGGGTATCCGTGAGACGATTCTGTTCCCGTTGGTCAAGCCGTTACACTAATTATGTTCCGGATACTTGCTGGGAGCCCGGTCGCGACGAAAGCCGCCGCGGCCACACGAACTAGAGGGGAGACAACAATGGCACAACGCGTGCAAGTCCTGCTGATTGATGATCTGGACGGCTCAGCCGCGGCGGAAACAGTCAAATTCAGCCTGGACAACGCGACCTACGAAATCGATCTGTCGGCGGCTCACGCCAAGGAGCTGCGCACCGCCTTGAACCCGTGGATCGGCGCTGGGCGCCGGGCACCGGGCCGGGCCGCGCGGGCCAGCGCCCATGCCGTTTCGGCAGCGGCCAGCGGCGAGACGGCCAAGATCCGCGCCTGGGCCGTGGCCAACGGCCACGTGATCTCGGCCCGCGGGCGCATCCCGGGCCCCATCCGCGAGGCCTACCACGCCGCCCACTGAGCGGGGCGGTCCAGACAAACAACCGAAGCAGAAGGCAATCATGACTTACACACTGGTGTTGCTGCGCCACGGCGAGAGCGAGTGGAACGCGAAGAATCTGTTCACGGGCTGGGTCGACGTGCCCCTATCGGAAAAGGGCCGGGCGGAAGCCACCCGGGGCGGTGAACTGCTGAAGGATGCCGGCGTGCTGCCGGACCTGCTCCACACCTCTTTGCTGCGGCGGGCCATCCAGACAGCCAACCTGGCGCTCGACGCGGCCGATCGCCACTGGATTCCGGTGCGCCGGTCCTGGCGGCTGAACGAGCGCCACTACGGCGCCCTGCAGGGCAAGAACAAGACCCAGATCAGGGACGAGTTTGGCGACGACCAGTTCATGTTGTGGCGGCGCTCCTATGATGTGCCGCCGCCGCCCATCGAGCCGGGTTCGCAGTTCGCCCAGGACACCGATCCGCGCTATGCGGGTGAGCCGCTGGTGCTGACGGAGGCGTTGAAGAACGTCCTGATCCGGGCGCTGCCCTACTGGGAAGAGGCCATTGTGCCGGACCTGCGGGCGGGCAAGGTGGTGCTGGTGGCGGCCCACGGCAACTCGCTGCGGGCGCTGGTCAAGCACCTGGACCAGGTCAGCGATGAGGCGATTGCCGGGCTGAATATCCCCACCGGCATTCCGCTGGTCTATCACCTGGACCAGGACTTGCGGCCCACCAATCCGGGTGGCACCTATCTGGACCCGGAGGCGGCCGAGGCGGCGATTGCCGCGGTGGCCAACCAGGGCAAGAAGTAGCGCACCTGGGCTCAGCCCGGATCCACCGATTCTCAGCTACTGAGCAGCCCCATCTGGGCCTGTTGGCGGCGTTGGCGGCGCTCAGCAGGCCTCCAGCCTGCCATCGCGTCGCCACCTTGCCACCACACCCACCTGGTGGTTCACTTCGCCGATTATCGGTGGATCAGGGCTCAGCTTGGCGACCGGCCGGCCGGGCGGCGGGAGCCGCCCGGCCAGCCCGTTTGCCAGCACTCAAGAATTGCCTGTTGAGCAGGCATTTTGTGTTTGGGCCAAGGGGGCGGGGGCGGCCGCCGTGGTAAACTTGATGCGGCCACGAGAGGGGAATCACTAAGACTATGGCGTTCGCAGTTGGAGAGACCGTGGTGTATCCGCATCACGGGGCCGCACTCATCGAAGACATCACCACCCGCACCATCAAGGGTGAGGCGCGCCAGTATCTGCGTTTGCGGGTTACTCAAGGTGACTTGACCATTGAGGTACCGGCCGCCAACGTCGAGTTGGTGGGCGTGCGGGACGTGGTTGGCCGCGAAGGCCTGGACCGGGTCTTCGAGGTGCTGCGGGCCAATGTCAAGGAAGAACCGACCAATTGGTCGCGGCGCTACAAGGCTAATGTCGAAAAGATCGCCTCGGGTGATGTGATCAAGGTTTCAGAAGTGGTGCGTGACCTGTCCCGGCGCGACACCAACCGCGGCCTTTCGGCCGGTGAGAAGCGCATGCTGGCCCGGGCCCGGCAGATTCTGGTTTCGGAACTGGCCCTGGCTGAAGGCACCGACGAGGATGCGGCTGAGGTCCGGTTGGACGGCATCCTGGCCGAACCGGTCGAATGACCCCACCACGGCCATGACGTACCGCAGCGGCATTGGCGTTGACGCCCACCGCTTCGCGGCTACTGCGGGCCGGCCTTTACATTTGGCACTCCTGACCTGGCCGGGCGAACCCGGCCTGGAGGGCCATTCCGATGGTGACGTGGCCGCCCACGCCCTGGTTGACGCGCTGTTGTCCGCGGCCGGCCTGGGCGACATCGGCGCCCTGTTTGGCACGGCCGACCCACGCTTCAAGAACGTCGATTCGGCCGTCTTTCTGCGCAACACCGTGCTCCACCTGCGTGAAGCCGGCTTCCAAGTGCTGAACGCGGCCGTCCAGGTGATTGGCAACCGACCGGCCATGGCGCCCCGCCGGGCCGAGGCGGAGGCGGCCTTGGCGGACATTCTGGAGGCGCCAGTCAACGTCAGCGCCACTACCACCGACACGATGGGTTTCACGGGCCGGGGCGAGGGCCTGGCCGCGGTGGCGACGTGCCTGCTGGGCCCGGCCCCTGTAGCCTGGGCGGCGTGACTTCCGGCTTATCGCTTCATGACACGGCCACCGGCACGGTGCGCCCCTTTGTTCCCTTGGTGCCCGGCAAGGTGGGCATCTACCAGTGTGGCGCCACGGTGCAGGGCGCCCCGCACATTGGCCACCTGCGGCCGGCGGTGGTGTTCGACATTTTGCGCCGGTGGCTGGAGCGCCAGGGCCTGGCGGTGACGTTCATCCGCAACGTCACCGACATTGACGACAAGATCTTGAACAAGGCGGCCGAGGCCGGCTGGACCTGGTGGGCGTGGGCGCAGCGCTTCGAACGCGAGTTCACGGCCGTCTACCAACAGTTGGGCATCTTGCCGCCCACCTATGAGCCGCGCGCCACCGGCGTGGTGCCGGACATGATTGCCTTCATGGCGCGCCTGCTGGAGCGGGGCCACGCTTACACTGGCCAGCCCGGCAACGTCTACTTCGACGTCTCATCGTTCCCGGACTACCTGGGCTTGACCCACCAGCGCTTGGAAGACTTGGCGCCGGCCGACGACTCGGTGGAGGACGACAAGCGCGACCCACGCGATTTCGCCTTGTGGAAGGCCGCCAAGCCGGGCGAACCGGCCGATGCCGCCTGGGACACCCCGTGGGGCCGCGGCCGCCCGGGCTGGCACCTGGAGTGCTCCACAATGGCGTGGCGTTACCTGGGCGAGACGTTCGACATTCACGGCGGCGGCCTTGACCTGCGTTTCCCGCACCACGAAAACGAGCGGGCGCAGTCGATGGCAGCGGGGTTCGGCTTTGCCCAGTACTGGCTGCACAACTCGCTGCTGACCCAGGCGGGCGTCAAGATGTCCAAGTCGCTGGGCAACTCGTTGTTCGCGGCCGAACTGCTGAAGCAAGCCCCCCCGGTGGTGCTGCGCTACACCCTGACGGCGGCCCACTACCGCTCCACGTTGGAGTATTCGCCGGACACGTTGACGGAGGCGGCGGCCGCCTGGGAGCGCATCACGGGCTTTGTGGACCGGGCGGGGGAGCGCGTGGGCGCCGGGCAAGATGTGACAGCCCACCCGTTGCCGGAGGCCTTTGTGGAGGCCATGAATGATGACTTGGGCACGCCCGGAGCCTTGGCCCAGGTGCACGATGCCGTCCGCCGCGGCAACACGGCCTTGGCGGACTTCGACGATGCCGAGGCCCTGGCGGCCCTGCTGGACGTGCGGGCGATGCTAGGCGCTTTGGGTTTGGATCCGCTGGATCCCCAGTGGGCGGCCGGCACTGCCGAGGGGTCAAAGGCGGAGGCCGCCTTGGATGTGTTGGTGGCGGCCCAGTTGGAGGAGCGGGCGGCGGCCCGGGCGGCGCGCGACTTCGCCACCGCGGACGCCATCCGTGACCGCCTGACGGCGGCCGGCATCCAGGTGGAGGATTCCCCAGCGGGCGCCCGCTGGTCCCTCTCCTGAGCCCCGCCTGCCGGACCGGGCCGGGACCGGCCGGGACGGCCCGGGCAAGGGTGAGACGCTAGGCTTCTACCTCATGGCTGGGAATTCGAAACCGCGCGGCGCCGTGCGTAAGCCGGGCTCAAAGAAGGGGCCCACCGTCGGTTCGGGCGGCAAGGGCCGGCGGGCCCTGGAGGGCCGTGGGCCCACCCCCAAGGCGGAAGACCGGCCGTATCACCCGGCCGCCAAACGCAAGGCGGTGGCGCAGGCCAGGGCGGCGGCGCGGCCCAAGGGCGGTGGCCGCGGCCGGGGTGGCCCCGGCGCCGCCCCGGGGCCCCGGGGCGCCACGGCCGGCGCCGACTACGTGGTGGGCCGCAACTCGGTGCTGGAGGCGCTGCAGGCCGGGGTGCCGGCCCTGCACCTGGAACTGGCCCCCCGGGTTGGTTCCGACGACCGGATCAAGGACTCGCTGGCCCTAGCCGCCCAGCTTGGCCTGCCCATTCTGGAGGCCGGCAAACCCGAACTCGACCGCCGCACCGGCGGCGCCCACCACCAGGGCATCGCGTTGAAGGTGGCGCCGTACCGCTACGCCGCCCCCGGCGACCTGTTGCGGGCGGCCTGGGAGGCCGATCAGCCGCCGTTGATCGTGGCTCTCGATTCGGTCACCGACCCCCACAATCTGGGCGCCGTGCTGCGCTCCGCCGGGGCCTTCGGGGTGCACGGCGTGGTGGTGCCCCAGCGCCGCTCCGCCCCCATGGGGGCGACGGCCTGGAAGGTCTCCGCCGGGGCGGCCGCCCGGGTGCCGGTGGCCCAGGCCCCCAACCTGGTGCGGGCACTGGAGGCCTACCAGGCGGAGGGCTTGTTCGTGGTTGGCCTGGACGCGGCCGGTACGGTCGACGTAGCCGATCTGCCGGTGGCGAACGGTCCCCTGGTGATCGTGACCGGTTCCGAAGGCAAGGGCCTGAGCCGCCTGGTGCGGCAGGCCTGCGACTTGACCGCCGCCATCCCAATCGACGCCACCACCGAATCGCTCAACGCCGCTGTCGCGACCGGCATCGTGCTTTACGAGGTCGCGAAGGCCCGCCGCAGCCAGGTTGCCCCGTAAAGCCGGCGGTCAAACCGGTCAGTGCATGTCGACGTCTTCGATGGCCGGCAGCGGCAAAGTGTCCGCCAGGATCAACTGTGATTCGTCCCGCCGGTGGGCCAGCACGTTGTCGATGTAGCTCTGGACGGCTTCTTCCATGGGCACGTAGCGGTGCTGGTTCTTCGACATGAACCAGCGGTGCTCCAGAATCTCGTGGTACATCTGCGGCAACTCCAGTTTGCCGCGCAGTTCGCGGGGCACTGCCCGCACGGTCGGCTCGAACCGGTGCGTCAGCCAATCGTGGGCTACAAAGTCCTCATCGACATCGCTTTGGCCGGTGTCCATGCGGTAGGTGTCAAGGTCGTTCAGCATCCGCCGGGCCTGGTTTTCCTGCACGTCCAGGCCGGTCAGGCGGAACAGGCGCCGCGAATGATGGCCTGCCTCTACCACCTGTGGCCGGATGTGCAGCTTGGTGCCGTCCCGGGAGGTGGTCATGGACAGTTCGGCCACGTCGAAGCCCAGGTCGTTGAGCGTGTTGATGCGTTCCTGCAGCCGCCAGCGGGCGTCGGCTGCAACGGTCTCTTCTTCCGTCAGGGCGGCCCACAACTGGTGGTAGCGCTCGGCCAGGAAATCGCCGATGGCGATCGGGTCGATGTCGCTTTCCAGCATCTCGCCCGCCTCCAGGTCCATCAGCTCACCGATCACGTTGGTGCGCGCCAGGTCGACGTCGTATTCGCGCTGGCCGTCCGTCAGCGACTCGTGCAGCGCGCCCGTCTCGGCGTCCACCAGGTAGGCCGAGAATTCTTTGGCGTCGCGCCGGAACAGTGTGTTGGACAGCGATACATCACCCCAGTAGAAGCCCAGCAGGTGCAGGCGCACCATCAGCAAGGTCAGGGCGTCCAGCAGCCGGGTCGCCATGTCGGGCCGCATGCGGTAGGAGAACAACGCCCGGTACGGCAGCGAGAACTGCAAGTGTGAGGTGATGAGGGCGGCGTCCAACGGTTCGCCAGCGGCCGTTGATCTGCCCCCCACCACGGCGATGGGCGTGACCGACGGCGCCTGCAACGCCACCAGGTCCTTCAGCAATTGGTATTCACGGTCCGCCGCGTAGCTGGCGATCTCCTTGACGGCAATCACTTTGCCGGACAGCTTGACGAACCGCACCACGTGGCGTGAGATACCGCGCGGCAGGGCCAGGATGACGTCATCGGGCCACTGCTCCAAGGGCAGTTGCCACGGTAGGTCAAGCAAGGCCGGGTCCGGTGACACGGACGTGATGGATAGCCGTTCGGCCATTGCCGCCCCCCCTTGGTTGGCCTCCTAGTTCTGCTCACCTCTACGTTAACAAACTGAACCGCCGCCCAAGCGGGATCATGTCCCACCGGGGCGGCGGTTCGGTTGCTTGAATCAATGCCTACTCAGGCAGGCGCTCCCCGGTCGCAACCGAGAAGTTGTGCTGTTCGCCCTTGCGGATGGCCACGTAGACCGTCTCGCCCTTGCGCGGCACCGAGCGGGGGTCAACCCGCGCGATCAGTTGCCCGCCCTGCAGGGTGGTGGTCTCCGGGTCGTCGCCCGCCAGCGAGCCGTAGGCGTAGGCGTCCGAGCCCAGCTCTTCGACAATGTCGATCTCCACCGGGATGGCCCCGGGGGCGTCCGCCGTGACGACTTCCAGGTTTTCCGGCCGGAAGCCGACAATCAGCTTGCCCTCGTCGGCCGGCGTGATGGCGGCCTGGACTTCGCGCGACAGCGGGATCAGCGCCTGGCCGATGGCGACCGCGTCGCCCTTGACCGGGAACGTGCCGATGTTCATGGCGGGAGAGCCGATGAACGTGGCGACGAAGGCGTTGGCCGGCTTGTCGTACAGCACCAGCGGCGAGCCGACCTGCTGGAGCAGGCCGTCCTTCAGCACCGCGATGCGGTCACCCATGGTCAGGGCCTCGGTTTGGTCGTGCGTCACATAGACGGTGGTGACACCGAGGCGGCGCTGCAGCGAGGCGATCTGGGTCCGGGTGGAGACACGGAGCTTGGCGTCCAGGTTGGACAGCGGCTCATCCATCAGGAAGACGCGGGGCTGGCGCACGAGGGCGCGGCCCATGGCGACACGCTGGCGCTGGCCGCCGGACAGGGCCTTGGGCTTACGGGCCAGGTATTCGGTCAGGTCAAGGATCTTGGCCGCGTCTTCCACCCGCTGGCGGATTTCCGCCTTGGGCATGCCGGCGATCTTCAGAGCGAAGCCCATGTTGTCCGCCACGGTCATGTGCGGGTACAGGGCGTAGTTCTGGAAGACCATGGCGATGTCACGGTCCTTGGGCTGGACGTCGGTGACGTCGCGGTCACCGATCAGGATGCGGCCGTCGTTGACTTCTTCGAGGCCGGCCAGCATGCGGAGCGTGGTTGACTTGCCGCAGCCGGAGGGGCCGACGAGGACGAGGAACTCGCCGTCATCGATGTGTAGATTCAGGTGGTCGACCGAGGGGCGGTCGTTGCCCGGGTAGATCCGGGTGGCCCCATCAAAGGTCACGGTTGCCATTGCGATACTTCCCTTCACCGGCAGGTACGTGCCGGACGATCCGTAGTGAAGAGCACCCAACCGTCCAACAATGACGGCTAGGCACATGCTCAGCCGCTGAGCATTAGATCAATCTTCGCATGAATCGCCGCGACACGCCAGGCAGAAGGGCCTACCTGGGGCGTGATTGAGCACACTTGTGGTATAAACACCCACCAGTTTCCGGGGCCTGGAGGGGTGTCTCAGGGCTATCTTTGCGCCGGCTCAGGCGACCGGCATGGTTGACTTGCGCAGCACCACGTGGGGCGCAATCGCCTCCATGCCCTCCGCCGGCGAGCCGTTCATGGCCTGGACCAGCCGGGCGGCCGCCCGCCGGCCCAGCTCCTCCAGGTTCATGTCGACCGAAGTCAACGGCGGGCGGGAGTAGGCCGAAAGGACCTCCCAGTTGTCGTGGCCAATCACCGAGATGTCCTGTGGCACGTTGATGCGCCGTTCCCACAGCGTGTCCAGCACGCCCAGGGCGAGTTGGTCGGAGCCGCACAGAATGCTGTCCACTTCCGGGTGGCGGTCCAGCAGGGCGCCGGCGGCGGCCCGGCCCCAGTCCTGGTTCCAGGCGCCGAACAGCGCCTTGCCGCCCACCATGGTGAGGCCGGCTTCTTTCAGGGCGGTGGCGGCGCCGCGCACTCGTTCCTGGGAGGCGCCGTAGGTTGGGTCGCCTGTGATGACGCCGATTTGCGTGCGGCCGCAGGCCACCAGGTGTTCCACGGCCAGGCGCCCGGACAGGAAGGAGTTGGGCACGATGGAACAGTCGGAGGTGTCGTTCGAGTGGGCGTAGGCGTAGACCACCGGCACTGGCAGGCGGTGCCCCAGGGTGGGGCGCTGGTCCGAGCGGTAACCCACCACGATGATGCCGTCCACCCGGCGGGCCACCAGGGCCTCGATTTGGCGTTGTTCCCGGATGGCGTCGCCGCGGGCATCCGACAGCATGACTGACAAGCGGTCCAGGCCGAAGGCGTCTTCCGCGCCCATCAGGATGGGGATGGAGAAGCGGCCTTCCAGGTCGTGGGTGACCAGGCCAACGGTGCCGGAACGGGAGGCCAGCAGGCCCCTGGCCAGCGGGTTGGCTGTGAACGACAGTTGTTCAGCGGCAGCCGCCACCTTCTGGCGAGTCTCAGGGCGCAATTGCCCTTGACCACGCAGTGCTTTGGACGCGGTAGGGACGGATACGCCGGCCAGCCGGGCAACGTCTGCCAGTGTGGCCAGCTTGCCGCTTGTCCGTACAGCCGTAGGCATAGCTCTCCAATCATCTGCCACGGGGGTATGGATTTAGCGGGACAGTCTTGAGACTACCCTAGCATGGCGCTCCAGACAAGCCTTGCCGCGGTTTCTGAGGTGCAGCACGCAGGCCCGCTAGCTGGGGGTTTGACAAGCGGATTCATGCCGTGCCAGCATTAGGCAAAGCATTGCCGTATCCTTTCGACAGTGCCAGGTTGGTACCGGAACCGGGCCAACCGAGGGCGAGCCCTCGACTAGCAACAGAGGAGAACAACGATGTCTCACACCACCAAGCGCTCGCTGGCCCTGCTGGCCGCGGGTGCCCTGATGTTGACGGGCCTGGGGGCCTGTGGCGGCGGCGACAAGACCGAAGAAACCACTACCCCGCCCACAACGGAAACAACCAGCCAGCCGGCGGCCGAAGAAACGACCGACGCCCCGCCGGCGACCGAAACGTCCGAAGAAGCGACCGAACCGGCCGGCGAGGCCGAGCCGGGCATTGACGACGGCACCGAGATCACCATGTGGACCCGGGCGCCGCTGGAGCGCCAGGCCAACATGTTGGTCGAGGCCTACAACGCCAGCCACCAGAACCAAGTCAAGCTTGAGATCATCCCGAACGACGACATGGAGGCCAAGGTGGCCGCGGCTGTCGTCTCCGGCGGCATGCCTGACCTGCTGGCCGGCGACGTTGTGCGCCTGCCCTACTGGGTGGACCAGGGCTTCTTCACCCCCATCACCGACCTGATCACGGCGCTGCCCTACTACGATGACCTGGCCGTGGGCCACATCGACGCCGGCAAGTCGGCCGATGGCGCCCTGCACACCGTCCCGTTCGTGACCGACATCTCCGTCATGGTCTGGAACAAGGACCTGTATGAGGAAGCCGGCCTGGACCCCGAAAAGGGCCCCACCACGCTGCAAGAGTTCGTTGACCAGGCCAAGGCTGTTGCCGACCTGAACAAGGAAGGCGTGGCCGGCACCTACTTCGGTGGCGACTGCGGCGGCTGCCTGGTCTTCACCTGGTTCCCCTTCATCTGGGGCAACGGTAGTGAAGTCCTGTCGGAAGACGGCATGACATCCTTGATGGCATCCGATGACGCCAAGGCCGTCTATGCGGCTTTCCGTGAACTGGCCGAGTATCCCAATGGCTTGGGCGCTGGCACCAAGGAAGAAACTGGCGGCACCTGGACCGCGCCGTTCGCCGAAGGCAAGATCGGCGTCATGCCCTATCCGAACACGTCCGCCACGGGCGCCCGCGACGCCGGCATCAACGTTGGCGCCGCCCCCATCCCGGGCATCAACGGCGGCTTCTCCACCTTCCTGGGTGGCGACGCCATGGGCATCACCTCCGGTTCTGAGAAGGTTGACCAAGCCTGGTA
>JAISTN010000279.1 GCA_031272565.1 Bifidobacteriaceae bacterium | reverse complement strand
CCAGCAGTTCCGGCAAATGGTCGGTCACCAGTTGTTCGTCGCCGGCGGCATTCAGAATGATGATGGCGTCCATGCCGTAGCGGGCGGAACGCCACTTGTTCTCCTGGATGAACCAAAGCGGCATGGAAGGCAATTCGCCGCCCGAATCGAGCACCTGGGAGGCCTCCTCCACCAGGCACTGAACCAGGGCGGACACCGCCTCCACCTCCAGCAAGGTGGGCAGCGAATCGCAGACCCGCACCTCGATGGTGCCCAGTTTGGGGGAGGGGCGGATGTCCCAGCGGATCTCGTTGAACAGGTCGATCACACCGGTGTGCAACATGTCCGCCACGTAGCCTTCCAGTTCCTCCCAGCGCTGGAACTGGAAGGGCAGGCCGGCGGTGGGCAACTGCTGGAACATCAAGGCCCGGTTGGAGGCGTAACCGGTCGGCTCCCCGCCCCAATAGGGCGAGGCCCCGGAGAGCGACTGCAAATGCGGCAGGTAGCACTGCAAGGCGCTGATGATGGGCAGCACCTTGTCGCGCTGCTCCACCCCCACGTGGGTGTGGACGCCATAGATCAGCATCTGGCGGCCCCACCACTGGGTGCGGTCAATCAACCGCTGGTAGCGCTCCTTATTGGTCACCTTCTGGTGGTGCCAGCGGGCAAACGGGTGGGTGCCGGCCGCCATCAGATCGACCCGCAGCGGGTCCGCCACCGCCGTCACCAACTCGGCGTAGCGGGCCAGGTCCTGGCCGCATTCCCGCACCGTGGGGTGCGGGTCTGACACCAGTTCGACGGTGTTGAGCAGCAGTTCCTGGGCCACCCCCGGATTGGCCGTGCCGTCCGGGCCGTGCACCTGGTCCAGGATGGTCTGGGCCACCTGGCGCAGATCGCCGCTATCCCGGTCCACCAGCGCGATCTCCCATTCGAGACCCACGGAAGAGCGGGGCGACTGGGCGAAGGGAATCTTCATCGCGGCTCCTGGCTGGCGGGCGTTTCCTACTGCTGGGAGTTTAGCCGTTCCACCACGATGACCGATTGTTGTTGCCCCAACCGGGTCAGCACGATGGTGCCGGCTTCAGGCCCCTTCAGGTCCAGGCGGGGGCGCAGCGCCGCTGGCTCGACCGCCGTGCCCCGCTTCAGGATCTCCAACCGGCCCACTCCACGCGCCCGCAGATAGCTCTTGAGCCGCTTCAACTGGAAATCGAACGAGTCCAACACCCTGAAGCCGGTCAGGAACGGTTCGCCAGGGGCCAGTTGGGGGGTAGCAGGGCCAGTGTGGTTGCCCGCATCATCTGGGCCGCCGATGCCGGCCGTGGCGGCGCTTGCCCCCACGGCACCGTTACCGCCGTCCGGGCCGTCGATGCCGGCCGCGGCGGCCCCGGGAGCGCCATCGGCCACGTCGACGCGACCGCCTCCAGCCGTAATGTAAGCAATGCGCGGGCTGATCAACGTGGGCCCGGCCCCCGGCCCCAGCGCCGCCGCTGCCTGCTGGATCAGCCCGGCCCGGATGACAGCGCCATCGGGCTCGTACAGGTACTCCTGGAGCGGGCCCACCGGCAGCCCGGGGGCCGTATCGGCCACCAGGCGGTGGGCCCGCCCGGCCTTGATGACCAGGGCCGCCCGGGCGGCCGGGCCGCGCAACGGCCCCGACCACAAGGCTGCCTCCACCACGTGACCGTCCACCGAGGTCCACTCCGCCGCCATGTCCGGCGGGATAGCACCGGCCGGCAATCCCGGCGCCACCTTGACTCCCAGGGGTAGCCGGTGGCGCAGCTCCAGCAGGCGATCCAAAGGTGGCCTATAGCTGGCCGGGTCAAACAGGCGGGAGCCCCCGGCGGTCCGCCGGTCCGGGTCGGCCAGGGCGGCTTGGACGCCGGCCGCCAGCAGTTGATCCCAGTCTTGCTCCAGGGCATTGCCCTGGAGCACCCGGGCGGCCGGGAAGCGGGCCAGATTGGCGGCCGCCACGGCGGCCGTCACCGGGTCCAGTTCGATCGCCGTCACCGCCAGGCCCAGCCCCGCCAACGCCAGGCATTCGGCCCCGATGCCGCAGGTCAGGTCCACCACGTGGTCGAAGCCCGCCGCCCGGAAGCGTTCTGCGTGGTGGGCCGCCACCACCAAGCGGGTGGCCTGCTGGGCGCCCTTTGGTGTCAGCAGCAGGCCGTCACCGAACGGCCCAAACTTGTCCTTGACACCGGCCCGCAGCCTGGACTGGGTTAGCGCAGCCGCCACCAGCTTGGGATCGATCCCCCTGGCCCGCAAGCCCTCCGAAAGCTTCATGGCCAAGGCTGGGTCGTAGGCCGGTAGGGTGCCCAACAGCAGCCGGCCGGGCGCCGCGGTCAGTAGCGCGACATCGGCCAAGTCCATGGTCCAAGGTTAACCGTCCCACCCAGTGGGCGCGGCGCGGCCACCCCAGTCGGTAGGGTGGGCGGGTGAACACAACGACGGGTTCATTCCGGGACCGCTACGGGCCGTGGGCCGTGGTGACGGGGGCCTCACGCGGACTGGGAGCGGAATATGCCCGGCAACTGGCCGCCCGGGGCCTCAACCTGGTGTTGGTGGCGCGCTCGGCCGGGGACCTGGCAGACCTGGCCGGCGACTTGCAAACGCGGTACGGCAGCCAGACGCGGACCGTCGCCCTGGACCTGAGCCAGGACGGCTTCCTGGAACCACTCCAGGCCGTCACCACAGGCCTCGAAGTTGGCCTGCTGGTCAGCAACGCCGCCCTGTCCACCGTGGGCCCGCTGCTGAGCCGGGACCAAGACCAACTGGTGCGCCAACTGCACCTCAATGCGCGGGCCGGTCTGATCCTGGTGCGCCACTACGGTGCCCTGATGGTGACCCGGGGGCGCGGCGGGGTGATCTTGTTGTCGTCTGGCTCGGCCCTGCACGGCACGCCCTGGAGTGCCAACTACGCCGGCACCAAGGCCTACAACCTGATGCTGGCGGAGGCCCTGTGGTACGAATGGCACCCCCTGGGCGTAGACGTCTTGGGGGTGATGGCCGGTGTCACCCGGACCCCCGGCTGGCAGGCAAACCAGCCCAAACCGGACCGCCTGGTTCCCGTCATGGAGGCGGCGCCGGTGGTGGCCAAGTCCCTGCAAGCCCTGG
>JAISTN010000277.1 GCA_031272565.1 Bifidobacteriaceae bacterium | reverse complement strand
TGGCCACGTGGTCACCGGGCGCGATACCCAGGGCGACCAGGCCCTTGGCGACCGCGATCACGTCACAGTTGAACTCTTTGACCGACATCGGCAGCCAGGTGCCGTCCGCTTGTTGGCGTTCGATGGCGGTGGCGTCCGGTTCCTTGCCCAACCGTCGTGTCAACAGGTAGTTGATGTTCCAGGAAGGGTCGACTTCGACGTTGGCGGGCGTGGAAACTGTATCCATGGCTCCTACTTGGTTGTTTGCGAGTGGCTGGACCGCGCTGTCCAACGCTCATCCTATAGGTAAACCTACGGTGCCGTAACCGTAACCTGGCGTGGCGCGCCCGGCGCGGCTGGACGCGGCGGGCGCCGGCGGGTTGTTTGGCCGCGTGGGCGGGGTGATGTGGGGCGTCGTGATGTAGTGGTGGGCGGGGGGGCACGTGGCACGGCCCGGCGGCCCTGCGGGGTCCGGCGTGGCCCGGGTGGAAGGCGGCGGGCGCCGGGGCGGTTTGGGATGATTGAGTCGTGGCGACGTACCGGGACCAAGGGCTGGTGCTGCGGACCCACAAACTGGCCGAGGCGGACCGGATCGTGACGCTGCTGACGCGCGAGCACGGCAAGGTGCGGGCGGTGGCCAAGGGGGTGCGGCGGACCAAGTCGCGCTTTGGCGGGCGCCTGGAGCCGTTCATGCACGTCGACCTGATGGCCTACGAGGGCCGCAACCTGGATACGGTGACGCAGGCTGAGACGCTGGGGGCCTACGCCGAGGCGATCGCGGGCGACTACGCCCGCTTCACCAGCGCCTGCGCGGTGGTGGAGGCGGCGGACAAGCTGACGCCGGTAGAGCGCGAACCGGCCTTGCAGTTGTATCACCTGACGGTGGGGGCGGTGGCGGCGCTGGCCCGGGGGGCGCATGCGCCGGGGTTGGTGGTCGATTCGTATCTGCTGCGAGCCCTGGGCGTGTCGGGTTATGCACCGTCGTTGGGGGCCTGCGCCAAGTGCGGCGCGCCAGGGCCGCACCGGGCCTTTTCACCTCAGGCGGGCGGTATGGTGTGCGCCACTTGCCGGCCGCCCGGTTCGGCAGCTCCGGCGCCGGGGACGGTCGAGCTACTGGGCGCGCTGCTGGCGGGGGACTGGCCGGCGGCCGATGCCGCCGGCGAGTTGGCCACGCGCGAGGCCGCCGGCTTGGTGGCGGCCTTTGCCCAATGGCAGATGGAACGGGCGATCCGCGCCCTCAAACACGTTGAGCGGTAGGACTGGACGGCCTGTGGTTAGCCTCGGGTTTGGTAGGTGGGGACCAGGATGGCCCGGGCCAGGGTGTGGAACAGGGTGTTGAAGGCCACCACCGTGGGGGTGGCGGCGGCATCCACCGGCAAGGTGGGTACGTCCAAGGCGTGGACCGCGAAGTAGTAGCGGTGGGGCCGGTCACCGGCCGGCGGGGCGGCGCCGTAGTAGGCGAGGGTGCCGGCGTCGTTCTTGACCTGGAAAGCGCCACCGGGCAGGACGGCCCCGGCCGCGCCGGCGCCCTGGGCTAACTCGGTCACCGAGGCGGGCAAGTTGGCGATGGTCCAATGCCAAAAGCCGGCCGGCGTGGGAGCATCCGGGTCAAAGCAGGTGACAACAAAACCCTTGGTCGCGGCCGGGAAGCCGGTCCAGGCCAACTGGGGCGACACGCTGCCGCCGGCTGCCGTTTGGGCGTGGGGCAGTTGAATGTCAGTGGCCACGTCCAAACTGGTCAACGTGAAGCTTGGCACGGGCGGTAGCAGGTCGTAAGGATCAGGGGCAAGTGGACGCTCAAGGTTCATACACGGATTCTACACGACGGCGCATCAACGTGGTCTTGGCCCGGAAACTGACTTGACACAGGTGTACTAGGATGAGGTATCCTTGGAAAGTAGAACAGATGTACTGAAGCGATGATGCAGGGTGACACGGCAGGCGACATTGGCGAACGGTGCCAAGGAGCGAAGGCAAGCAGTGATGGCAAGCGGAGGCATGGGTAATGATGTGTGACGATGAGGCGCGGCTGGGCGTGGCGCCGGGTGTTGCCTTCAGGCCCGGCGCTGCCCAAACCGGGGTGCGTGACCGCTGGACGGAGGCCCGGCGGGCTCTGAACGCGGCTGAGCGCAAAACGGGCACGGCCCCGGTGGCGTCGTTGGTGCCCGCGGTGACCGGCGGGCCGCCCAATCTGACACTGGTCCCGGCCACGCCATTGGACTCAACACTGGCGTTGTCACCAGCACCAGACCTAGCGCCAGACCCGGCACCGGACCAGATGCCGGCAACAGCGTCGGACCAAGCTGCCAACCGGCCCCGGCTGCGGTTGCTGTCCAACCAGCCTGGCGCGGTCAGCCACTGCACCCTGGGGGAACTCACGGCAATGGTCCGTGAAGTGGTCCGGCCGGGTGCGGTGACCCAGGTGACGGGTTCCATGTCGGCCCTGTTCGCGGCCGCGGCGGCGGCCTGGCAACCGGAAATGTGGGGGGTGCTGGCGGCGCTGCCTAACGCCGGGCTGTTGGCGGCGGCCCAGGCCGGCCTGCCCTTGGCCCGCTGCGTGGTGATACCGGACCTGGGTGTTCAACCACTCAAGGCCCTGGCCGGTCTGGTGGATGCCTTCGGCGTGGTGGTGACCGGGCCGGTGGCACTGGAGGCGGTGGACCGGCGCCGGATCGAGGCCCGCCTGCGCCGCCGGCGCGGTTGCCTGGTGACGGGTGGCCCCTGGGGTGGCGCGGCGGTGAGGATTGAGGTCCAAGGAGTGAGGCATGAGCCGCTGGGCCAGGGCGGTGGCCCAGGCGGGCCGGCCTGGTTTGGCTTGGCAATCCGGGTGCATGGCCATGGCGGCCTCGATCTGAGCGCGACAAGGCCGGCCGCGGCTGGGCCCCGGCGGTTGTGGGCGGTGGGGACATGAACGGCCCGGCGGACCGCGCTGTAGACCGCCCGGCCAGGCGGTTGGCGGTGGTCTGGGTGCCGGATTGGCCGGTGGTGGCGGCCATCCGGGCTGGCCTGGCGGCTCTGGAGACGCCGGTCATGGTGGTAGACACCCGGCGGGTCAAGGCCCTTTCAGCAGCGGCCCGGCGCCAGGGCGTGCGCTTGGGCATGAAGCGCCGCAGCGCGGGGGAGTTGTGCCCCCAAGGTGTCATGGTGCCGGCCGATCCAGCCCGGGACAGCCGCGAGTTCGATCAGGTGGCCAGTTTGGTGCACGGCCTGGTGCCGGGGGTGGAGTTGCTGCGGCCCGGCCTGCTGCTGTGCCCGGCGGTGGGGGCCAGCCGCTACCACGGCGGCGACCACCAACTGGCTGAACACCTCCTGGAACAGGTCACGGCCAACACCGGCACCGAGGCCTGGGCCGGGGTGGCCGATGGCGTTCTGGCTGCCATCCTGGCCGCCCGTGAAAGCCGGGTGGTGCCGCCGGGCGGGTCGCCGGACTTCCTGGCGCCCCGGCCGCTGCGGGATCTGGGCTTGGCGTTGCGGGGCACGGCCCACGGGGAAGACCTGGACGTGCTGATGGACCTGCTGTACCGCTTGGGCATCCGCACGCTGGGCGACCTGGCCGGGCTGCCGGGCCATCATGTCACCGAGCGGTTTGGCCGGGTGGGGGTGTGGGCGCAACGGCTGGCGCAGGCCAAGGACGCGGTGACGGCCCCAGCCCACCGGTTGAATCAGGAGTTCAGCGCCGCCAGTGAAGCCGATGAGCCGATCACCCAAGTGGATCAGGCTGCCTTTGCCGCCCGGGCTCTGGCGGCCGATCTACACGCCCGCTTGGCCGCCCACGGCTACGGCTATGACCGGCTGAAGGTCAGCGCCACCACGGAGGCCGGCGAACAACTTGAGCGCACCTGGCGCCTGGAGGGTGTGGACGCGGCCGGCGTGGTGGACCGGGTGCGCTGGCAGTTGGAGGGCTGGTTGACGGGCCGCAGCGGCCTGCTGCCCAGCGGCGGCCTGACCCGGCTGGAACTGACCGCAGAGGAGGTTCATCCGGCCGGCCAGGGCACTGTCCGGCTGTGGGGTGGGGAAGGCCACGCCCAGGCCCGGGCGGTGCGCGGCGCGGAACGGCTGCACACCCTGCTGGGCGGCCAGGGCGTCTATCAGCCGGTGCTCCAGGGCGGGCGCGATCCCAGGGGCCGGGTCCGCTTGGTCCAGTGGGGTGACGACCCGGCCCCGCTGCGCCCGTTGGACCGGCCTTGGCCGGGCACGCTGCCGGACCCGGCACCAGCGGTGGTACCGGCCGTGCCCGTGCCAGTGGCGGTGTCCGATGCCGCCGGCCAACCGGTCAGGGTTTCGGCCGCCCTGGAACTGAGCGGCAAACCGGCTTGGGTGGGCCAGGCGGCCGTCCAGGGCTGGGCCGGGCCGTGGCCGGTGGTGGAACAGTGGTGGAACCCGCGGCTGCAGCGGCGGGTTTACCTGCAGGTCCAAGTGGTGGGCGAGGTCCCAGACTGCCCGGCGCAGGCTCAGGCCTCACCCCCGGCCCAGGTTCAACTGCAGGCTTCAACCCCGGCCGGGCCACCTGTTCAAGACCGGTCCCGAATGGCTGTCCCGGCGCCGGCTGCCCAGATCCCAGCCGCACCCGGCCGCCACCCTGGTCTGGGCCACCTCAGCCCGGGCCAGCTCGGCGGCACGCACCAACTGTTGTTGGCCTGCGAGGCCGGCGAGTGGCGGTTGGAGGGCGTCTATGAGTGACTTCAACCGGGACGTTGGCGGCCAGGTGGACTACGCCGAACTGCACGCCCACAGCGCCTACAGCTTCCTGGATGGTTGCAGCCAGCCCGCCGCCTTGGTGGAACAGGCGGCCCGGCTGGGCCTGACGGCCATCGCCATCACCGACCATGACGGCTTGTACGCGGCGGTCCAATGCGCCAGTGCGGCCCGGGAAGTTGGCCTGGGCGCGGTCTATGGGGCAGAACTGACGCTGGGGGCAACCGAGGAAACCCCGGGGGCGGACGACCCGCCCGGCACCCACCTCTTGGTGCTGGCCCGGGGGCCAGCCGGTTACGCCCGCCTGGCCCGCGCCATCGCCCAGGGCTACCTGCGGACCGGCCGCAAGGGCCCGCCCAGCTATGACCTGGAGGACCTGGCGGCGGTGTCCGGCGGTGAATGGCTGGTCCTGACTGGTTGCCGTAAGGGCGCGGTCCGCCAAGCCCTGGAGGGCGCTCAACCGCCCCGGGGTTCGGCCGGCCCGGCAGCCCAGCCGGCTTGGAACGGGGCCGCCCCCACCTGGAACAGCGCCGCCGCCCGGGCCGAACTGGACCGCCTCACGGCGTTGTTTGGGCACGACAACGTGGCGGTGGAGATCACCGATGGCGCTAGCCCGTGGGACCCGGCCCGGTGCGACGCGCTGGCGGACCTGGCCGCGGCGGCCGGCCTGCCCCTGGTGGCCACCGGCAACGTCCACTACGCCCGGCCCGGCGAGTTCCCCGTGGCCGGGGCCATGGCGGCGCTGCGCGGCCGGCGTGCCTTGGACTTGATGGACGGCTTCTTGCCGGCCACCCCCACCGCCCACCTGAGGTCCGCCCGCCAGATGCTGGAGCGGCATCGGGCGCATCCTCAAGCCGTTGCCACCGCTGCCGCCTTGGCCCGGGAATGTACCTTCGACCTGCGGCTGATCGCGCCGGACCTGCCGCCCGCGCGGGTGCCGCCCGGCCACACCGAGGCGACCTACCTGCGGGAGCTGACTTGGCAGGGCGCGGCCGAGCGCTACGGCCCGCCGGGCCCGGCCACCGCCAAGGCCTACGGCATCCTGGAACATGAACTGGACATCATCGAACGGCTGAACTTCCCTGGCTATTTCCTGACGGTGCACCAGATTGTCCAGTTCTGCCGCCGGGAGGGCATCTTGTGTCAGGGCAGGGGTTCGGCCGCCAATTCGGCGGTCTGCTACGTGCTGGGCATCACAGCGGTGGACGCCGTCAAGTACGGCCTGCTGTTTGAGCGCTTCTTGGCGCCGGAACGGGAAGGTTACCCGGACATCGATTTGGACATTGAATCCGGCCGCCGCGAAGAGGTGATCCAGCATGTTTACGCCACCTATGGGCGGGAGAATTGCGCCCTGGTGGGGGCCGTCATCAGTTACCGGCCGCGCCTGGCGTTGCGCGACGCCGCCCGGGCCTTGGGCTATGACACCGGCCAGCAGGACGCCTGGTCCAAACAGGTGGAACGCTGGGGCACGCTGACCGGCGGCAAGATCCGCTATACCCCCTGGGGCCGGGGCGATGCCACCCCGGTGACGGCGCCAGACGACCTGCAGGGCATCCCGGAAGATGTTCTGGGGCTGGCCGAATCGTTCATGAAATTGCCCCGCCACCTGGGCATTCACCCCGGCGGCATGGTGGTGGCCAACCGCCCGGTGATAGACATTTGCCCGGTCCAGTGGGGGCGGATGGCAGACCGGTCGGTGTTGCAGTGGGACAAGGATGACGCGGCCGATGCCGGGCTGGTCAAGTTTGATCTGCTGGGCCTGGGCATGTTGGGGGCGGTCCGCCGGGCCTTCGAAGAGATCGAACGGACCGAGGGCGAACGCTGGCAGATGTACACCATCCCTTCGGAACGCCCGGAGGTTTACGACCTGCTGTGCGCGGCCGACACGGTGGGGGTGTTCCAGGTCGAATCGCGAGCCCAGATGGCAACTTTGCCTCGCCTGCGGCCGCGGCGCTTCTACGACCTGGTGGTAGAGGTGGCGTTGATCCGTCCTGGCCCCATCCAGGGCGGCTCGGTGCACCCCTATATCGAGCGGGCCCGGGGGCGTCAGCCGGTGACCTATGACCATCCGCTGCTGCGCCCGGCCCTGGAACGGACCCTGGGGGTGCCGCTGTTCCAGGAGCAACTGATGCAGATGGCGATCGACGCGGCCGGCTTCACCCCGTCCCAGGCGGACCAGCTTAGGCGGGCCATGGGTTCCAAGCGGTCGCCGGAACGAATGGCGGCCTTGCGGGACCAGTTGCTGGACGGCATGGCGGCCAAGGGCATTCCGCCAGACGCCCGGGAGCGGATCTATCACCAGTTGCGGGCTTTTGCCGATTTTGGCTTCCCCGAATCGCACTCCT
>JAISTN010000156.1 GCA_031272565.1 Bifidobacteriaceae bacterium | reverse complement strand
ATGGAGGTGTTCCGGGCGTCCCCGCGGCACTCCGATCTGATGCTGATCAACGGCCGCATGTCACACAAGATGGCTCCCGTGGTACGCCAGGTCTACGACCAGATGGCGGACCCCAAGTGGGTCATCTCGATGGGTGCCTGCGCCAGCTCCGGCGGGATTTTCAACAACTACGCGGTGGTGCAGGGGGTGGACCACGTGGTGCCAATCGACATCTACCTGCCGGGTTGCCCGCCGCGGCCGGAAATGCTGATCCACGCCGTCCTGGAACTGGATGAGCAGATCAAACGGGAACCGCTGGGCAAGGACCGGGCCAAGGTGGCCCGCGAAGTGGAGGCGGCGGCCTTGGCGGCCGTGCCGGTCAGCGAGCTGAAGGGGCTGCTGGTATGAGCGAAAACCCTGACATGACCGCCTTGGCGCCGGCCACACCGGCCGGGTCGCCCGAGGTGTTGGCTGTCCGCACGGGCGCCTTCGGGGCGCACGGCTCGGGCGACACCAGCGGCTTTGGCGGCTTGACGCAAGTGGTGCAGTTCGCGCCGCCCACGCCCCGGCCCTATGGCGGCTGGTTCGATGAGGCGGTCGACGTGTTGTTGGAGGTGCTGGGCGACCAGGGCATCACGGACGCCATCGAGAAGGTCAACGTGGACCGCGGCGAGTTGACCCTGTTCATCCGGCGGGAGCACCTGGTGCCCGTGGCCCGGGCGCTGCGGGACGATCCGGACCTGCGCTTCGAACTGTCGCTGGGCGTCAGCGGTGTCCACTATCCGCAGGACCAGGGGCGTGAGTTGCATGCTGTCTACCACCTCATGTCGGTCACGCACGGCCGGCGGGTGCTGCGGCTGGAGGTGGCGGTGCCCGATGGCGATCCCCACGTCCCGTCGCTGGTGGGCGTCTACCCCACGCAGGACTGGCACGAGCGGGAAACCTACGACATGTTCGGGATCCAGTTTGACGGCCACCCGGCGTTGGCTCGCATCCTGATGCCCAACGACTGGGTGGGCCATCCGCAGCGCAAGGACTACCCACTGGGTGGTGTCGACGTGCAGTTCAAGGGCGCCACGGTACCGCCGGCGGACCAGAGGAGGAGCTACTCATGACCACTGGCTACTTGGCCCCCCAGCCGGACACCGAGCTTGACGGCACCGAGTACGTGGCCGGGGGTGGCGACTGGAAAGACATCGCGGACGAGGTGGCCCGCCGCAAGGAAGAACGGATCGTGGTCAACATGGGCCCGCAGCATCCGTCCACCCACGGCGTGCTGCGCCTGGTCCTGGAACTGGATGGCGAAACGGTCACCGAAACCCGCGTCGGTGTGGGCTTCCTGCACACCGGCATCGAGAAGACCATGGAGTACCGCACTTGGGTGCAGGGTTCGGCCCTGGCTACCCGGATGGACTATGTGGCTTCGATCATGAACGAGGGCGCCTACGTGCTGGCAGTGGAAAAGCTGGCCGGGGTGACGGACCGGATTCCGCAGCGAGCCCAGATCATCCGGGTCCTGATGATGGAACTGGCCCGCGTTTCGTCCCACTTGGTGGCGCTCGGTTCGGCCGGCAACGAACTGGGTGGCACCACACTGATGACCATCGCCTTTAGGGAGCGGGAGCAGATCCTGCGCTTCTTCGAGATGGTGACGGGCCAGCGCATGAACAACGCCTACCTGCGGCCCGGCGGCGTGGCGCAGGACTTGCCGGAGGGCTCCCTGGACTTCCTGAAGCGGGTCTATCCGTCGATGGTGCGTGGCCTGAACGACTTCGACAACATGATCATGGCCAACCCGATCTGGAAGGTCCGCACAGTTGGTATCGCCCAACTGAACCTGGCCGGCTGCATGGCCCTGGGCATTACCGGGCCGATGGTCCGGGCCACCGGCCTGCCGCTGGACCTGCGCAAGGACGCCCCCTACAGCGGCTACGAGAACTACGACTTCGAGGTCTGCACGGCGGACACGGCCGATGCCTACGGCCGCTACCTGGTGCGTTCCAACGAGATGCGCGAATCGATGAAGATCGTGGCCCAGTGCATCGACCAACTGGAGGCTCTGGGCCCGGCGCCAGTCATGATTGATGACCCGGCGCTGGCCTGGCCAGCCAAGCTGTCGCTGGGCCCGGACGGCCAGGGCCAGTCCCCGGAGCACGTCCGCCAGATCATGGCCGGTTCCATGGAGTCTCTGATTCACCACTTCAAGCTGGTGACGGAAGGCTTCCGGGTGCCGGCGGGCCAGGCCTTCCACGCCATCGAGCACGCCAAGGGCATTTATGGGGTCCACGTGGTGTCCGATGGCGGCACCCGGCCATACCGGGTCCACGTGCGTGAACCTTCATACAACAACCTGCAAGCCATGTCGGTGATATGCGACGGCGGCACCATCTCGGATGTGGTGGTGGCCTTGGCATCGATCGACCCGGTGATGGGAGGGGTGGATCGATGACCTACAGCCCTGACACCTTGGAGGCGCTGCGGCGTGACGCGGCGGAGGCGATAGCCCGCTATCCCTCGCCGCGCAGCGCTCTGCTGCCGTTGCTGCACCTGGTCCAGTCGGTGGATGGCTACGTGTCACCGGATGGGATCGCGTTCTGCGCCCAGACTCTGGACCTGGAACTGGCAGAGGTCAGTGCGGTGGCCACCTTCTACTCCCAGTTCAAGCGCCAGCCTAACGGCCGGTACACGCTGGGGGTCTGCATCACCTCGCTGTGCGCCATCATGGGTGGCGACGCCATCTTTGAGCGACTGAGCGAATACCTGGGCGTGGGCAACGACCAAACCACGCCGGACGGCTTGTTCACGCTGGAGAAGATCGAATGCAACGCGGCCTGTGACTATGCCCCCGTGATGATGGTCAACTGGGAGTTCTTTGACCATCAGACGCCGGCCTCGGCCGTCCAGGGGGTGGATGATTTG
>JAISTN010000224.1 GCA_031272565.1 Bifidobacteriaceae bacterium | reverse complement strand
CGCCGCGGCTGGCGCTGGCCGGCGGCGACCCGGCGGTGACCCACCTGCTGGCCTGGGCGGATGGCCAGAGCGCCCACCTGGTGGCCTACGCCCAGCGCGACGCGGCGGGCGAATCAGCCGAGTTACTGGTAGCCCCGGCCAGCCGCCGCCAGGGCCTGGCCGGCGCCATGATCGCGGCGCTGAGCGAGGGCCACCCGGGGCTGCGCTGGTGGGCGCACGGCGACCTGCCGGCGGCCAGGGCCACGGCCGACGCCCTAGGGTTCAGCCCGGTCCGCGAACTGTGGGAGATGGCAGCCCAACGCCCGGCCCAAGGCACGCTGGAGGACAACCGGACGGCCTCCGTCCAGCCCGCCACCCCGGCTCCCGCCCCGGGTGGTCATACCATCCGGCGCTTCCAGCCCGGCCGCGATGAGGACGCCTGGGTGGAGTTGAACGCGATCGCCTTTGCGGACCACCCCGAACAGGGCAAACTGACCCGGACGGACCTGGCCACGCGCATGGCCCAGGACTGGTTTGACCCGGACGGCTTCTTCCTGCTGGAGGCGCCCGGCGGCTCCCTGGTGGGCTACATCTGGACCAAGGTGGAGCGCCGCCTCCCTGGCCCTGGGCCCCAAAGCCAAACCCAGGCCGAAGCTGCCAGCCCACTCGAAGGTGAGGTGTACGCCATCGGCCTTCACCCCACCGCCCAAGGTCGCCGCCTGGGAACCGCCCTGCTGGAACACGGGCTGAACTATCTGGCCGGAGGCGGAATCGGGCATCTGGTGCTGTATGTGGAAGCCGACAACGCCCCGGCCATTGCCGCCTACCGCCACCAGGGCTTCCAGGTCAGGCAACGCCACGTCCAGTATGCCCGCGACCCGGAACCGGCCGGTCCGGACCCGGGCGAGGACCAAGACCTGGACCAAGACGACATCTGAGTGCGGGCCAACCAAGCCCGTCACCAGCCCAACCGGGCCCAGGTGCCACCCAGCCGGATGTGCCATGATCGACTCATGGCTGAAGAGCTACCGTTTGACCGGTACGGAGACAGGGAGCTGAGTTGGCTGGCCTTCAACCAGCGGGTCCTGGAACTGGCGGAAGACGAATCGCTGCCACTGTTGGAGCGCGTCCGCTTCTTGTCGATCTTCTCATCCAACCTGGACGAGTTCTACATGGTCCGCGTGGCTGGCCTGCAACGACGCATGGACGCCGGCATGGCGGTGGTGGCGGCCTCCGGCCTGGAGCCACGCAAGCTGATGGACGCCATCCAGGCCAAGTCCCATGACTTGGTGGACCGCCTGGTGCGGTGCTTCCGGGAACAGATTCAGCCCGCCCTGGACGCGGAGGGCATCTCGCTGGTCCACTGGGACCAGTTGGAGGAATCAGAACAGGACCGCCTGGGCAAGTTCTACCGCAAACAGATCTACCCGGTGCTGACGCCGCTGGCGGTAGACCCGGCCCACCCCTTCCCGTACATCAGTGGCCTGTCCCTGAACTTGGCGGTGATTCTGGGCCACCCGGTGACCAAGAAGACCCATTTTGCGCGCGTCAAGATCCCGGAAACCCTGCCGCGCTTCATCGCCGTGGACGCCAAGGGCAAACCCCGCCGGCCGGGGGTGGCGGACCTGGACAAGGGCCCCACCTCATTTGTGCCGATCGAAGACGTGGTGGCCCACCACCTGGACGAGCTGTTCCCCGGCATGGTGATCCAGGACCACCACACCTTCCGCCTGACCCGCAACGAGGACATTGAGGTCGAAGAAGACGACGCCGAAAACCTGCTCAAGGCGATGGAAAAGGAACTGCTGCGGCGCCGCTTTGGGCCGCCCATTCGCCTGGAGGTGGCGGAAGGCATCTCGCCGCAGGCCTCGACCCTGCTGGAACGCGGCCTGGGCATCACTGAAGGCGAGATCTTCGAGCTGCCGGAACCGCTGGACTACCGCGGCTTGTCGGTGATTGCCGATCTGGACCGGACGGCCCTGGTTTATCCGCCGTTCGTCCCAACTACCCATGCCGACCTGGCAGAGGTCGAATCGGCCGAACCGACCGACATTTTTGCCGCCATCCGGCGCGGCGACCTGCTGTTGCACCACCCCTACGACAGCTTCTCCACCTCGGTCCAAACCCTGCTGGCGCAGGCGGCGGCAGACCGCAACGTGCTGACCATCAAGCAGACGCTGTACCGCACCAGCGGCGATTCACCCATCATCGATTCGCTGATCGACGCCGCCCAGGCCGGCAAACAGGTCCTGGCGCTAGTGGAGTTGAAGGCTCGCTTCGATGAGGAAGCCAACATCACCTGGGCCCGCAAACTGGAGGAGGCCGGCGTCCACGTGGTTTACGGGGTGGTGGGCCTGAAGACTCACTGCAAGTTGATGCTGGTGGTGCGCCAGGAAACCCACGGCCTGCGCCGCTACGTCCACGTTGGCACCGGCAACTACAACCCCAAGACGGCCCGCCTGTATGAGGATCTGGGTTTGTTGACCTGCGATCCAGAGGTGGGCCAGGACGTGACCCGGCTGTTCAACCAACTGTCCGGCTATGCGCCCGCCTCGACCTTCCAGCGCCTGCTGGTGGCGCCCACCTCGATCCGGACCGGGCTGATCGACCGGATCAACCGGGAGATCGATAACCAC
>JAISTN010000300.1 GCA_031272565.1 Bifidobacteriaceae bacterium | reverse complement strand
GCCGCGCAGGAGGCCGAGGTGAGGGTGGCTCTAGAGGCGGACCGCGGCTGGCCTCAAGACCCGGTCGCCACCGACCCGGACCTGCTGCGACTCGCGATCGGCAACCTGCTGGACAACGCCATCGGGCATAACGTGGCGGGCGGGCAGGTGGTGGTGCTAGCCGAAACGGCCGGTGACGGCTGCGCCATCGTGATCCGGAACACCGGCCAGACCCTGACCCAAGACCAGGTGGCCAAGCTGACCGAGCCGTTCAACCGCGCCGGCCAGACGCGACTGGCCGGCGGCGGGCTGGGCCTGGGCCTGACCTTGGTGGACGCCATCGCCCGCCACCTGGGCGGGCGCCTGACGCTGACTGCCAACCCGGCGGACGCCGGCGGCAGTGACTCCTTTGCGCCTGGCGGCGGCCTGACCGCCCGCCTCACCCTGCCGCTGCGCCGACCGCCCCTGCGCTAGCGGGGTTCCACGCCGGCCTGCAGCAGGCCGTAGGTCAGGGCATCTACCAGGGCCTCCCACGAGGCCTCGATGATGTTCTCCCCCACGCCCACGGTGCGCCAGACCTCGCGGCCGTCGGTCGATTCGATCATGACGCGGGTGATGGCGTCGGTGCCGCGGGACGAATCCAGGATCCGGACTTTGAAGTCGACCAGTTCGATCTGACCCAACTCTGGGTAGGTCTCCAACAGGGCGGAGCGCAGGGCGGCGTCCAGGGCGTTGACTGGGCCGTTGCCCTCGCCAGTGGCGACAAACCGCCGGTCCCCGGCGTGCAGCTTGACAGTGGCCTCGCTGACGGTTCCGCCTTCGCCATGCACCAGCGTTTCGGATATGGTCCGCCACGATTCGGTCTCGAAGTAGCTCAGCGCCTGGCCGGACAGTTCGGCCCGCAGCAACAACTCGAACGAGGCATCGGCGGCATCGAACGTGTAGCCCTCCGCCTCCAGGGCCTTGACCCGCTCCGTCACCCGGGTCAACACCTCACCGTTGCCGTGTAGGTCGAAGCCCAGTTCGCGGCCCTTCAATTCGACCGAGGCCCGGCCCGCCATCTCCGAAACCAGCATGCGCATGTCGTTGCCCACCAACTGCGGGTCGATGTGCTGGTACAGGTCCGGGTCCACCCGGATGGCGGAGGCGTGCAGGCCGGCCTTGTGGGCGAAGGCGCTGACACCCACATAGGGCTGGCGGGCAAACGGCTGGATGTTGGTGATTTCGGCAATGGCGTGGGCAATCCGGGTCAGGTCCGCCAACTCGGCGCCCGGCAGGGCCGGCAGGCCGTACTTGACCACCAGGTTGGGCACGATGGCGGTCAGGTCGGCATTGCCCGTCCGCTCACCGTAGCCGTTGATGGTGCCTTGGACGTGCATCGCCCCGGCCTCGATGGCCGCCTGCGAGTTGGCCACCGCGCAGCCCGTGTCGTTGTGGCAGTGGATTCCCAGGTTGACCCCATCACCCAGGGCGGCGCGGACTTCCCCCACGATCTGCTGGATCCAGCCCGGCAGCATGCCGCCGTTGGTGTCGCACAGCACCAGCACTTCCGCGCCCGCCTCGGCCGCCGCCTGCAGGCAGCGCAGGCCGTAGGCGCTGTCGAAGCGGTAGCCGTCAAAGAAGTGCTCGGCATCCAGGAAGACCCGCCGGCCTTCACCCACCAGGTAGCCAACCGTGTCGGCAATCATGGCCAGGTTCTCACTGGCCGTGGTCCGCAGGGCCCGCTCGACATGCCTGATGTCGCTCTTGGCCACCAGTGTCACCACCGGCGTTTCCGCCTCCAGCAGGGCCTTGACCTGCGGGTCGGTGGCGGCCTTGCCCAGGGCCTTGCGGGTCGAGCCGAAGGCCGCCAGCGTGGCGTGCTCCAAGCTCAGTTCCTTGGCGGCCCGCTGAAAGAACTCGGTGTCCTTGGGAATGGCGCCCGGCCAGCCACCCTCGATGAAGCCCACGCCCAGCGCGTCCAGCAGGCCGGCAATGGCGAGCTTGTCCGCCACCGACAGGTTCATCCCTTCCTGCTGCGCGCCATCGCGCAGCGTGGTGTCGTAGACGTGGAAAGCGGTCATCGGTCTGGTCCTCCGGTTGGTCGGTCACGGCTGGCGGGCTCGGTAGGGCAACAAAAAACCTCCCGCCTTGCGGACAGGAGGTTGGCGCGCTTGGGCTGGGCCGCAAGCGCGCTAGCTAATAATGCTGACCTGGTGAGTCACCCGGACATCATGCCACACCGGTGGGCCGGCTGAACAATCGGGCCGCGCACCCCGCGCGCCGGGGCCAGGTCCCGGGCGCCCGGCCGCGGCGCCCCGCCAGCCACCCCAGCACCGCCTCATTCCGGCCCCCCAAACACGCCTTCGGCGACCGCTCGCCGCGCCCCTAATAGCCGCCCAGGCAAAACGCACAAAACCGGACATGAAGCGGGTGTGTGCGCGTGATACCATGGCCGCAACGTTAGCCCTACACAACGGAGTGTCAAATGAAGAAGTCCCGGCGGCTAGTAACAATACTGGCCCTCTCCATGATTACCGTCAATTGCGTCAATCTTGACCCGGCCACAGCCGCGTCATTGCCCACGCATGTGATAATCAACCAGACCTACGGCGCCAACGGTAAGGCGGACCCGCCCTTCTCGCACTCCTTTGTCGAACTCTACAACCCCACCGACACGGCGGTCTCGCTGGCCGGCTGGTCCATCCAGTACGCCCAGAGCGGCAGCACCTGGAACAAGCTGAACCTGAGTGGCACCATCGCCGCCCGGGCCAGTTTCCTGATCCGGGCCGACGCTGGCACGGGCACGTTCCGGGCGACCATCTCGACGTATGACCTGGACTGGCCCAGCGTTGCCATCAACAACGGCACCTATAAGATCGCCCTGGTGGGGAACCAGACGGCGCTGACCGTGGCCAACCCCACCGCCGCCCAGGGCGTAGTCGACCTGGTGGGCGTGGACGGCGCGGACGGCTCAGAGACCTCACCCGTGATTGGCGGGATCTCCAAGAACATTGCCGCCCGCCGCCTCAATTTCTCAGATATCGACGACAATTCCAAGGACTTTGAGATTGTCGATTACCGGGTCCGGAATGATGAAAAGAACCAAGGCATTACCGATGCCAAGTTTGCCGAGGTCCGCCCCCGCTCGGCGGTTGACGGCCAATGGGGTCTAGACCTGGTGCCACCAGATTTTGGCGGTGAGTTTGGCCCCGCCAACCACATGCTGATTTACCAGGCCTACGGGCGGGCCGCCACGACAGCGGCGGCCGTGTCCCACTCCTTTGTCGAGCTGTACAACCCGACCGACACGGCCATCTCCCTGGCCGGCTGGTCCATCCAGTACGCCACCAGTGGCACCACTTGGACCAAGTACTCCCTGCCGGCCGTTGCGGTGCCAGCCCACACCTCCTACCTGATCCGCGGCTCCACGGCCGATGCGACCGAGTCCTCCATCCGCTACGCCATCACCGCACCCGACCTGGACCTGCCCACGTGGCAGATCGCCAACGGCACCTTCAAGCTGGCCCTGGTGTCCAACGACACCACCTTGACCGTGGCCAACCCGGCCGCCGCGGAAGGCGTGGTCGACCTGCTGGGCACGCAGGGCGCGGACTGGTATGAGGGCCTGGGGCCGTGCGCCTCCCTGTCGAAGCAGAAGTCCGCCCGGCGCGAATCCAATATCGACACGGACCAGAACCGGGACGACTTCGCCATCTTTGGCTACAACACCATGACCTACGCGGAGATCGCCCACTACCGGCCCCGGTCGCTGGCCGACGGCGCCTGGGAAGACTCCGAGTTCGTGGACCCGGGTGAGCCGATCACCTTCAGCCAGCCAGCCGGCCTATATACCTCGAACGTGTCCTTGGAGCTCAGCACCACCTACCCGGGCACCGTCATCCGCTACACACTGGATGGCGAAAACCCCACCGCCAGTTCGCCTGTCTATTCGGCGCCACTGGTGATGCAGGACCGCACCACGGACGCGGAGTTGCTGTCCCGCACCACCGGCACCTACACCAACTTTGCCGGCTATCACTACCGTGACCTGACCAGCAAGACGTACACCATCCCCTCCTTGGGCACCGTCTTCAAGGGCACCGTGGTCAAGGCGCAGTTGTTTACCACCTCCGGCAGCCCCATGAGCGACATCATCATCAACTCCTACATCGTGGGCGCGGACATCTTTGAGCGCTACAAGATGCCGGTGATCTCGATCTCCACCCCCAAAGCCAATCTGATCGACCCTGACATTGGCCTGTTCGTGACCGGTTCCAACTACACCAACCAGGCCAACACGGCCAACTTCAACCACCCGATCGGCACGGAGGACGGCGCCGATTGGGAGCGGCCGGTCTACTTCGAGATGTTCGAGACGGACGGCACGGCGGTGGTGTCGCAGGGTATGGGCCTGCGTAACCACGGCGGCTGGAGCCGGGACACCCCACAAAAGACCCTGCGGCTGTACGCCCGGTCCGGCGCGCTGGACAACGGCATGCCGGTGATTGGCGGCCAGTCAGAGGTCTACTACGACCTGTTCCAGGGTGCGGCCCTGGACGCCAACGGCCAGCCGATCCCCAGCTACAAGCGCTTCCTGCTGCGCAACTACGGCAACGACTTCACCGAGTCCTTGTCGGATGACGCCATCATCTCCACCATCCTGGCTGAGTACTCCGAAGTGGAGACCCAGGCCGTCCGGCCGGTGGTGGCCTTCATCAACGGCGAGTTCTGGGGCATGTACAACCTGCGCGAACGCTACGACGACGAATACCTGGCGCACCAGTTTGGCCTGTCCAAGTCACTGTTCACCATCCTGGAAAACGATTCGGAAACCACCGTCATACAGCTTTCAGAGGGGACCGATGCCGACTACCAGGAATTCATCGACAAGGCCACCGAAGTCAACGCCATGCCGTCGCCGCTCTCGGCCGCCAACTACGCCTACGTCGAGTCGATTGTCGACATCGAGAGCATCATCGACTACGTCATCATCGAGTCCTACTTCGACAACTCAGACTCGGTCAACAACTCCAACAACCAGCGCTTCTTCCGCTACAAGGGGACGCCCCAGCCGGGCGTGCCGGGCCTGGACGGCCGCTACCGCTGGATGCTCTACGACATGGACAACACCTATGGCGGGTCGTTCAAAGATCCGTCCACCTTTGCCAACAAGGGCTACCTGGAGTTCCCGTTCTTCGGCAAACTGTGGACCAACACGGACTTCCGGGCCCGCTTCTACCAGCGCTACTGCGACCTGATCAACACGATCTTCCTGCCCGCCTACACCCAGGCCAAGACGACAGCGTTCCAGGCCATCCAAACCGAGGCAGTGCCGGAACACAAGGCCCGCTGGAGCTTCGCGCCCACGCTGACCGAATACCAGAACGCGCTCAACAACCGCCGCTCCTGGCAGTCCTCCCGGCCGGCCACGGTGCGCAACCGCCTGGTCACCCTGTCCGGCGCCACCATGCAGAACGTCACCATCATCAACGACCGGGCAGCCGAACGGACCTTTGGCCAGTTGGACTTGAACGGCATCCCATTGGGCGAATTCCTGGCCGCCGGGACCGGCAACACCGACCGCTTGGACGCCCGCTACCTGGCCGGCAACACCGTCCGGGTGGAGGCCACCCCGGATGAGGGCTACCGCTTTGCCAGCTATGACGTCACCGTGAACGGCACCACCACCGTCTACACCACCCCGGTGATCAACCTCACGATCAGCGCCGCCACCACCATTCAGGCCCACTACGCGCTCGATGTCGACCCGCCATCGACCACGGCCGATCCGTACTACGGCGACACCTACTTTGACCAGTACGAGCTGACGGCCGGTGAAACTCTGACGGCTACCACCTACTTCACCAACTCCAACCCGGCCACGGCCTTCAGCGGCCGGGTCATCCTGGCCCTCTATTCCGGCAACCGGATGAAGCTGATGACCCAGCAACTGTTCACCTGCCCGGCCGGCGCCACCAGCCAGGTGGTGACCTCACAGATCACGCTGCCCAACCCGCTGCCGGCCGGCGCGGTGCTGAAGGCGTTCGTCTGGGACAACAACAACATCCCGGTGGGCGAGGCAACCATCTTCACAGCGGCTGAGGCCCCAAACCGGCCCACGCCATACGCCCACTACACCTTTGACCAGACGGGTACGGCCAGCGACGGCCTGGTCATCCCCAACACCGAAGGCACGGCCGGCGCCGCCACGCTGCTGGTAGGCAGCTACGGCGGGGCCAGCCTGGACGGCAGCGCCCTGACGTTGACCAACACCTCCAACCGGCAAAACCCGGGCGCCTATGTCCGCCTGCCCACCGGCATGCTGAACGGCATCGACACGGCGACCTTCTCCTTCTATGTCAAACAAGACTCATCTAGTTCGGCCGACGCCTACTTCACGGCCGGCATCTACAACTCGGCCGGGGTCGGTTCCAACGCCACCAACTACCTGGTGTTCAACAGCGTCAACCGCCACAAGTGGCGGCTCACCTCGTCTGGCTACAGCTCGGAACAGGGCCCCGACCTATCCGCCTCCACCAACCGCAATGTCTGGGTGCACTACGTGATTGTGCAAACCCCCACCTCAATCACCATGTACGTGGACGGGCAGTTGCTGACCACCACCACTGTCAGCACCAAACTGAGTGACCTGGGCACCAACCTGCTGTTCGAGTTGGGCCGCGGGCCGTGGAACAGCGACCCGCTGTTCAAGGGCTCGTTCGGTGACGTGCGGGTCTACGACCAGGCCTTGAACGCCGCCGCCGTCACCAAGCTGTACCAAGAGGTCGTCAGCGGCACGGGCGCAACGGGCAGGCTGCCAGCCGGCCTGGTGGCAGACTGGCAGGCGTTGCAGCCCAGCCAGCCGAATGGCGCCACCTTGACCGCCGATCTGGTCCTGCCGGCCACGGGCGCCAACGGTTCAACCATCTTCTGGTCGGCTAGCAACGCTGATGTGCTGGATTCGAACGGCCACATCACGCGCGGCGCCGCCGCCGCCCAGGCCGGCCTGGTGGCCACCTTGATCTACCCCACGGGTGAGAAAGTGACCAAGGCCTTCCAGTACACCGTGGCCGCGGCCGGTTAGAACCCCGACCCTAAGAACGTTGGGGCACCCCCGCCAAGCGGGGGTGCCCCAACAAATCACCAGCCGTGGTCAGACCAACCGGTGGGTCCAACCGTGGCGGTCATCGCCCCGGCCATACTGGATGTCGGTCAACTCCTGGTACAGCGACATCGACAACTCG
>JAISTN010000296.1 GCA_031272565.1 Bifidobacteriaceae bacterium | reverse complement strand
TGGGCCAAGCCAGGGCAGACGGTCGCCATCGTGGGCCCCACCGGGGCTGGCAAGACCACGTTGGTCAACCTGCTGGAACGCTTCTACGACATCCAGGGCGGCGTGATCGAACTCGACGGGGTCGACACCTCCCAGATGAACCGGGAGGAGTTGCGGGACATCCTGGGCATGGTGCTGCAAGACACCTGGCTGTTCAACGGCTCCATCATGGAGAACATCCGCTACGGCAAGCCAGGGGCGACCGATGAAGAGGTCTACGCGGCGGCCCGGGCCACCTACGTGGACCGGTTTGTCCACGCGCTGCCGGAGGGCTACCAGACCGAGGTCGATGAGGAAGCCAGCAACATCTCCGCGGGGGAGAAGCAACTGCTGACCATCGCCCGGGCCTTCCTGTCCGATCCGGCCATCTTGATCCTGGACGAGGCCACGTCATCGGTCGACACCCGCACCGAGGTGCTGGTGCAGCGGGCCATGAACGAGTTGCGCCAGGGGCGCACCAGCTTCGTGATTGCCCACCGGCTGTCTACCATCCGGGACGCCGATGTGATCGTGGTCATGGAGCACGGCGACGTGGTTGAGAAGGGCAACCATGAGGAGTTGATGGCGGCGCAAGGCGCCTACTGGCGGCTGTACCAGTCGCAGTTCGCCGGCGCCGCCAGCGACCTGACCTGAAGTCTGAGCCACGGGCCGCCCGTCCCGCACCTGGTGCCGGGGCGGGCGGCTTTGTCTGCCGTCAGCGAATCCGTTAAGCCGGTGGCGCATTATCCCCAAAGACCCGGCTGTGACCTGGGTCACGGGTCTAACCTGAATCAGCCCAAAAACCGCGCCCCGCCCAACGAAAAAAGGAGCTGAGCACCGTGGCCCGCACGCAACGCCGAACCAACCCACGCCCCCTCAACTGGCTGGTGGCGGGCGCCTTGGCCCTGTCGGGTGCGGCCATCCTGGCGGGCCCGGCCCGCCAGGCCAAGGCCGACACGGGGCCGGTCATCACCGGGTCCTTCCAATCGGAGTTGGGTTGCACCGGGGGCGCCCAGGCGGGCGATTGGGTGCTGGACTGCCCGGCCACGGCAATGACTCAGGTCAGCCCCACTTCCAACCTTTGGTCAGTGACCTTGACACTGCCGGCCGGCGACTTCGCCTACAAGGCGGTAGAGGGGGCCAACTGGGCCAACGCCTACCCCGCGGAAGACGTCCCGTTGCACCTGGACCAGGCGACCGAACTGAAGTTTGTCTTCGACACCGGCACCAAACAGGTTGGGCTCGACATCGGGCAACTGGCGGGGGCCTACCAGGCCGCCGATGACGCCGCCAACATCCACCAGCCAGCCGTCGACGCGGCCGGCGGGCAGCAGTTCTACTTTGTGCTGACGGACCGTTTCAAGGACGGCGATCCCACCAACAATGAAGGCGGCTTGACGGGTGACCGCTTGGTGACCGGTTACGATCCGGCGGATTCGGCCTTCTACATGGGCGGCGATATCCAGGGTCTGATCCAGGAACTGGATTACATCCAGAACCTGGGCACCACCGCGATTTGGCTCAGCCCCAGCTTCACCAACCGGCCGGTGCAGGGTGTGGGGGACCAGGCCACAGCCGGCTACCACGGCTATTGGATCACCGACTTCACCAACATCGACCCGCACCTGGGCGGCAACGCGGCCCTGACCCAGTTGATCACGGCGGCCCACGCCCGCGGCATCAAGGTCTATTTCGACATCATCGCCAACCACACGGCGGACGTCACCAAGTACTACGGCACCAACACCGCCGCCGCGTCGATCCGAAACGAGAACCTCGGTGGGGACGTGGCCTGCTACGACAACGACGGCCAGGCGGTGGGCCCGGCGTCGACGCCGTGGGGCGGCGGGCAGACCTATGTCTCGCTGGCCCAGTACCCGTTCAACAACGGATCGGTCGACGCGGACACCAGCTATCCCTACAAGCCCTGCCGCCCGGAGGGCACCCAGAACCTGCTGGTCCCCAGCGAACTGAACGACCTGACCCTGTACCACAACCGGGGTGACGGCATCATGGAATACGCCGGGCCGGAAGAGGCCACACTAGGCGATTTCAACTCGCTGGACGACCTGGCTACGGACGACCCGCGGGTGGTCGCCCTGATGACGGACATCTACACCGCCTGGATGGACATGGGTGTGGACGGCTTCCGCATCGACACCGTCAAACACGTCGACTTTGAGTTCTGGCAGCAGTTCACCCAGGTGATCGCGGCCCATGACCCTGATTTCTTCACGTTTGGCGAGGTCTTCGAGGGCGCGGTCACCACCACCTCGCCCTACGTGCGGGACACTGACATGAACGCGGTGCTGGACTTCCCACTGGAACTGACCCTGCGTGACTACCTGAAGGGCGGGGCCGGCTCCAGCCTGCAAGGCTTGTTCCAGGCGGACGACTACTACACCACCGACCATTCGGATGCCCGCGACCTGCCAACCTTCCTCGACAACCATGACATGGGGCGGATCGGCTACCTGTTGGCCGGCCAGTCAGACCTGGACAAGCGGGTGGCGCTGGGCCACTCCCTGATGTTCCTGGTGCGCGGCCAGCCGGTGGTCTACTACGGCGACGAGCAGGGCTTTGTGGGCTCCGGCGGTGACCGGGCCGCCCGCCAGGTGATGTTCGCCAATGCCGCGAACCCGTTTGCTGGCGAGGCGGACTTGTACGGCGCTGCCCTGGGCACCGGCGCTCATTTCAACCAGACCTCGCCCTTGTACGAGCACATCCAGGACCTGGCCGCGCTGCGCCAGCAGTACCCGGCCCTGGTGACCGGGGCGCAGATCGACCTGGGGGCGCAGTGGTCTGGCTACGCCTTCAGCCGGGTGGACCGGACCGAACAACGCGAGTTCGTCGTTGGTGTCAACAGCGGCACCCTGCCCA
>JAISTN010000272.1 GCA_031272565.1 Bifidobacteriaceae bacterium | reverse complement strand
ACACCGACCGCAAGTGCCCGCGCCAGCCGGCGTCCTAGCTCACGCCGCCCAGCCATCAGGCGGTGCCCTCCAGCAGCTTGCGCGCCACCTGGACCAGGCGGCGCTCGTTGGGGTAGGCCAGGCGGTCGCGCAGGTCCGCCAAAGGGACCCAAGCGGCGGCCTCGGCTTCCTCGTCCGGGTCGTTGGCGGAGGTCAGTTCGCCGCCCTGGGCGGACAGCAGATAGTGGTGCACCACTTTGTGGACCCGGCGGTCATCCCCCAAGAACCAGTAGTCGATGGTGCCCAGGTGTTTGACTACCGAGCCGACAATGCCGGTTTCCTCCTGGACCTCGCGGACGGCCGCCTCAACCGGCGTTTCGCCCACCTCGACGTGGCCCTTGGGCAGGCACCATTCGAGTTTGCCGCCGCGGTTGCGCCGGGCGATGATGGCGGCTTGGGCGATGCCGTCGATGGCGTCCACCACCAGCCCACCGGCCGAAACCTCCTCTGCCACCGGCAAGGTGCCGCCGCGGGGCGGGCCGGTGTGAAAGGAGGAAGCCATGTAGGCCAGCCTACAAGTCTTCCCTGAACCTGGGAGGGCGGGCGCGGCGCCGCTTCCGATTAGGCTGGTGAATCATGCCAAATGTGAAGCCACCACTTGTCCCCACTGTCCAGGACCCCGCTGCCCTACGGGACTACATCGGCCATGCCTTGAAGGCTCTGCCCAAGCCGGCGCTGACCCTGGGCCAGGCCTTTGCCCAGGCCGGCCAAGAACTGGCCCTGGTGGGCGGCCCGGTGCGGGATCTGCTGCTCGGCCGCCCGGTCAACGACCTGGACTTTGCGACATCGGCCAGGCCAGATGCTACCCAAGCCATCCTGGCCGCCTGGGGCAACAAGGTCTGGGACGTGGGCAAGGCGTTCGGCACGGTGGCAGCCCGGCGCGGTAACGCCATCGTCGAGGTGACCACCTACCGGACCGAGACCTATGAGCCGACCTCCCGCAAGCCGGTGGTCGAATACGGTGATTCGCTGGCCGGGGACCTGTCGCGGCGGGACTTCACGGTCAACGCGATGGCGGTGCGGTTGGATTCGCTGGAGTTTGTCGATCCCTTCGGTGGTTTGGCCGACCTGGCGTTGAAGGTCTTGCGCACCCCGGTGGCGGCCAGCCAGTCGTTCGATGACGACCCGTTGCGGATCATGCGAGCGGCCCGGTTTGCCGCCCAGCTTGGCTTCGAGGTGTCGGAAGAAGTGATTTCAGCGATGGGGGCCATGGCGGACCGTCTGGAGATCGTTTCGGCCGAGCGGATCCGGGCAGAGTTGGTCAAACTCTTGCTGGCTGGCCAGCCGCGGTCCGGGCTGGAGTTGATGGTCTTCACGGGGGTGGCCGATGTCGTGTTGCCGGAATTGCCGGCCCTGCGGCTGGAGATTGATGAACACCACCGTCACAAGGACGTCTACGAGCATTCGCTGACGGTGCTGGACCAAGCGATCGCCCTTGAGACCGGGCCGGACGGCCCGGTGCCGGGGCCGGACCTGGTGTTGCGGCTGGCGGCGCTGCTGCACGACATCGGCAAGCCGGCCACCCGCCGGTTCGAGGCGGGTGGTGGGGTGTCGTTCCATCACCATGAGGTGGTGGGTGCGAAGCTGGCGGCCAAACGGCTCAAGGCCTTGCGCTTCGACAACGCGACCATCAAGGATGTCGCCAAGCTGATCGAACTGCACCTGCGTTTCCACGGCTATGGCGACGCCGAGTGGACCGATTCGGCGGTGCGCCGCTACGTGACCGATGCCGGGCCGCTGTTAGAGCGTTTGCACCGGCTGACCCGGTCGGATTGCACCACCCGGAACCGCCAGAAGGCGGAACGGCTGGCGTTCGCCTATGACGACCTGGAACAGCGGGTGGCGGCACTGAAGGAGCAGGAAGAACTGGCGGCCATCCGCCCGGACTTGAACGGCGACCAAATCATGGCGATCTTGGGGATCCCACCATCCAAAGCGGTGGGCCAGGCCTACAAATTCCTGCTGGACTTGCGCATGGCGGAGGGCCCGTTGGGGGAGGCAGAAGCCACCCGCCGCCTGCAAGCCTGGTGGGCCACCCAGGGCTGAGCCGACGCGGCGGTTTGGCGGCGAACCACCAGGCCAACGACAAGGGGGCCGATGCCGGGCCCTCCTCCCGGCATCAGCCACCTTCTGGGTCTGAGCTACTTCAGCGTTCCACTTCGCCGCGGATGAACTGTTCCACCATTTCGCGGCCGGCCCGGTCCTCGGTCTGGATGGGCGGGGACTTGAAGAAGTAGGTGGACGGCGAGGTGATGGCGCCGCCGATGCCCCGGTCCTTGGCGATCATGGCGGCGCGCAGGGCGTCGATGATGATGCCGGCCGAGTTGGGCGAATCCCACACCTCAAGCTTGTATTCCAGGTTCAGCGGCACTTCGCCGAAGGCCCGGCCCTCCAGGCGCACAAACGCCCACTTGCGGTCATCCAGCCAGGCCACATAGTCCGAAGGCCCAATGTGGATGTCGCGCTCGGCGATCTGGTGATCGATGTTCGAGGTGACCGATTGGGTCTTGGAGATCTTCTTCGACTCCAGCCGTTCGCGTTCCAGCATGTTCTTGAAGTCCATGTTGCCGCCCACGTTGAGCTGGTAGGTGCGGTCCATGATCACGCCGCGGTCCTCGAACAGGCGCGCCAGGGTGCGGTGGGTGATGGTGGCGCCCACCTGCGACTTGATGTCGACGCCTACGATCGGCACGCCGGCGGCCTCAAACTAGGCCGCCCACTCAGGGTTGGAGGCGATGAACACCGGCAGGGCGTTGACAAACGCCACCTTGGCGTCGATGGCGCACTGGG
>JAISTN010000251.1 GCA_031272565.1 Bifidobacteriaceae bacterium | reverse complement strand
CTTTTCGGTGGCCGCGATGACGTGGGTGGCGCAGTGTTTGGCCACGAACACCACCAGGTGGGCCAGCAGCACCATCAGGGGCACCCCGGCGCCCTTCAGGTAGGGCTTGTTCTTGACCTGCGCCGGCAGGTCCTCATGGGCGTCGTAGATGACCTTCTTGCGCAGCAGCCGGAAGAGCGGGATCGACCAGACCAGTTCCGGGTCATGCAGGTGATACACCGCCGCGTCCGTCTTGAGGGCCGTGCGCACCGCTTTGACGGTGTTGACCAGCATGCGCCGCAGGCGGGGCTGTTCCGGCAGCAACAGCAACCGGACGCCTGTCTGCTGGGGCCCGTCGATGCGGCTGTGGCGGGCGATCAGCGTCACCTGGTAGCCCAGTTTGGCCAGCGAGGCCGCCTCTCGGTAGTGCACCCGGTTGTCCGTCCACTTGTGGACGGAACTGACGTGGGTGACGCGCGGGCCCGTCATGCGGCCGCCTCCTGGCTGCGCCGCACGTCCACCACAATGCCGGTCAGGTCGGAGGTGATCGTGTCGAGCGACGCCTGGGCCACCTGTTCGGCGGACAGGAGCGTGCCGGCCGGTTCTTGGCCAAAAGCGTCCCGGCGCATCGGCGTGTCGGTCCGTTCCGGGTTGACCACGTTGACCTTGACGCCATCGGCCGCCCACTCCTCGCTGAGCGCCTGGGTCAAGTTGACCACGGCCGCCTTCGAGGACGAATAGAGGGCGTAGTTCTCGCGTCCCCGGGTGTAGGAGGAGGACGTGAACAGCAGCAGGTGGCCGTGGGTGGCGGCCAGGTGGGGGAAGGCCGCCCGGGCCACGTTGACGGCCGCCGTGTAGTTGACGGCGATCACCTCGCTGATCTCTTCCGGTGGCATGGCCGCCAGCGGGCCGGTCTTGAGCAGCCCGGCCGTCAAGATGACCGCGTCGATCCGCCCGTGCTCGGCCGCGACGCCGGCCAGGGCCTGCTCAATTGCCGCCAAGTCTTGGACATGCAGGCCGGTGGTGGACCGGCCGTGGGCTATGACGGTGGCGCCGGCCGCCTTGGCTAAGCGGGCAATCTCCGCGCCAATGCCATACGACCCGCCTAGCACCACCACCACCCGGCCGGCCAGGGCGGCGGCCAGTTGGTCTGGCGTCTTGTGGGGGGCACCTACCGCCGCCAACTGGAACAGCTTGTCGGCAATGAACAGGTCCACCGCGTGGGTCACCTTGATGTTGTTTTCCGAGCCGGTGATGCACTTGACGTCCACGTCCGGCAGGTAGCGCACCACCACGCCGCAGTCATCGGTGGCGTGGAAGTAGGGGTCCTCGATGGCCCGTTCGTAGGCGGCCCGCAGCACGCTCAGCTTGAAGGCCTGCGGAGTTTGGCCGCGGCGCAGGCGCGACCGGTCCGGGATTTTGGTGATGACCTCGTCTTCATCCACCATCACAATGGTGTCGGCTGAGGGGATGGCCGTGTCGACCGCGTCGTTGCGGTCCAGTTCGCGCACGCAGGCAGCGATGATGCGTTCGTCAACCAGGGGCCGGACGGCGTCATGCAGCAGGACTTTGGCTTCGGCGTCCTCGATCGCCTCGATGACCCGGCGGGTGGTCTCGTTGCGGGTGTGGCCGCCCTCCAGGATGAGGGACAGTTTGCGGTAGCGGTCGCCCAGCAGGGTGGCTACTTCTTCGGTCCAGCCGGGCGTGATCATGACGATGATGTCGTCAATCAATGGTGAGGCCTGGAACACGCCCACCGTGTGTTCCAGGATGGTCTTGCCCGCCACCTTGACCATCTGCTTGGGTACCGACAGGCCTAATCTGGCTCCGACGCCGCCAGCCAGAACGACCCCGTAGGTTTTCACGAGAGTACAGTGTGCCACCCCTGGCTGGGTGGCGGCTGCCACTGGGGCCATTGCGACCGCCGGTGCGGCGACGGACGCCATGGCGCCCAAGGCCAATGCCGACCTGGACCGGATGTAGGCGGTGATGACCCAGGACCTGGCCCCCGGCCAGCTCTACCGCTTCGATCCCGCCCTGCTGGCAGTTGACCCGGACCACAATTGGGGCATTAGCCTGTGCCACTACGGCCGGGACTACTGTGAGGCCCTGTTGGGCAAGCTGCGCGCCGAACACTGACACCCCACAAGACTCACCCAGCCTGCGGTTCCCGGGGCTTCCCGGGTGGGTTCCCGGGTGGCGGGCCTGGCGGTTCGGTAGGCTGGCCCAGGCACAATTGGTCGAAGAGCAAGGACACCCCGTGAAGATTGCGGTTGTCGCACTGGGCAAGATTGGGCTGCCGCTGGCGGTCCAGTTCGCTTCCAAGGGCCACCAGGTGGTGGGCGTTGATGTCAACCAGCGAACGGTTGACCTGGTCAACCAGGCCAAGGAGCCCTTCCCCGGCGAGGCCTTCCTGCAGGACAAACTGAGCGAACTGGTGCCGGCCGGCCGGCTGACCGCCACCACCGACTATGCCCAGGCCATCCCCGGCGCGGAGGCGATTGTCATTGTGGTGCCGCTGTTCGTCAACGATGAAACCTGGCAGCCGGACTTCGGCTGGATGGAATCCGCCACCCGCTCGCTGGCGGAAAACCTGACCCCCGGCACGCTGATCAGCTATGAGACCACCTTGCCGGTGGGCACCACCCGGCAGCGCTGGAAGCCGCTGATCGAACAGATATCCGGCCTCAAGGAAGGAACCGACTTCGACTTGGTCTTCAGCCCGGAGCGGGTGCTGACCGGCCGGGTCTTCCAGGACTTGCGCCGCTACCCCAAGTTGGTGGGCGGCCTCAGCGAACGTGGCGCCCAGCGGGCCATCGAGTTCTACCAGGCGGTGCTGGACTTCGACACCGACACCCCCGCCAAGCTGCCGCGGCCCAACGGCGTCTGGGACCTGGGCTGCGCCGAGGCGGCCGAGATGGCCAAACTGGCCGAAACAACCTTCCGCGACGTCAACATTGGGCTGGCCAACGAGTTCGCCCTGTTCGCGGAAAAGCACGGCATTGACGTACACCGGGTGATCGAGGCCTCCAACTCCCAGCCCTATTCCCACATCCACCTGCCCGGCATTGCCGTGGGCGGGCACTGCATCCCGGTCTACCCGCGGCTGTACCTGTACAACGACCCGGACGCCCGGATTGTGCGGGTGGCGCGGGAGGCCAACATGGCTATGCCGCAGCACGCGGTGGACCTGGCCGCCGCCGCTTTGGACGGCCAGTTGGCGGGCCAGACGGTGGTGGTGCTGGGCGCCAGCTACCGGGGCAAGGTCAAAGAGACGGCCTTCAGCGGCGTCTTCCCCACCGTGGCGGCCCTGCGGGCGGCCGGGGCCGTGGTCAAGGTCCATGACCCGATGTACTCCGATGACGAATTGAAAGACTTCGGCTGGACGCCCTACCACCTGGGCGAGTCGGTGGACGCGGCCATCATCCAGGCCGACCACCCCGCATACGCCGGCCTGACGCCGGCCGATCTGCCCGGCATCAAGGTGCTGGTGGACGGCCGCCGCATCACCCAGGCGGACAACTGGCGCACGGTGCCCCGGCTGGTGATTGGCCAGGGCCAGGCGCAAACAGTGGGGTAGGGCCCCATGCTGGCTCAGGCCTACGTGGTGTCGGTGGGGCCCTGCCCTGCCGTGGCCACCCCGCCCGGTGAACCGGCCTGGCCCATCATTGAACTGACGCCCGCCGGGGACGACCCCATGCTGGTGGAGTTGGCCGGGCGCCTGGCGGCGGACCCCAACGAGGGTCAAAGCCCAGCCACCAAGGTGCTGGTGGCCCCCCATCCGCGGGCCCTGCCCATTCTGCGGCTGTTTGCCGAACTGATTCCCGGCATCGTGGCCGTGGCTGGTCTAGAGCCCGGCCGCCGGTTGCTACGTGAACTGGCGGCCGGGCGCGACCCCGCCCAACTGGTCTTCCCGCCCTTGTTGCCGCCCTTGACCGGACCGGACGGCAATGACACGG
>JAISTN010000234.1 GCA_031272565.1 Bifidobacteriaceae bacterium | reverse complement strand
CGCCGAGGCACCTACTTCCAGAGCCTCACCCGATGCCGCCACCACCCGCAGGTGCTCTCCCAACGGATCGGGCCGGCCCGCCGCGTCTACCAAGGCGGCGTCGGCGCCCGGCCAGGGCGGGCCCACCTCGCCAGGCCGGCGCAGCGCCCCCGTCACCAACCGCTCGGCCGCCGCCACCGCTCCCTCCAGTGCCGCCCGGGCCCCAAACCAAGCGGCATCGGCCGCCGCCCGGTCGGCTAGCGCCACCCCACCCGGTACGGCAGTGGCCGGAAAATGTCCCGGCGAACCGGCCGCCGCCTTGGCCACCTTGGCCCAAGCCCGCAATTCCAGCACCGCCGTCCGGTCTTCCAGCACCAACGGCACCACCAACGTTTCCACCACCGCCGCGTGGTGCAACAGGCGCCGCCGGGCCACCGCCCCGGCCGGCCGGTTCGCCTGACCACCCAGCCCAGCCAACCCCTCCAGCGCCTGAACGCCGGCCAAGTGATGCGGCACCGGGCAGACGCCACACAACCGCTCCACCAGCGCCGGCACCGCCGCCACCGCCCGGCCTAGCAGCAGCGGCTCGATGCGCGGCAGCGCGCTCAAGTCAAGCCGGGCCTCCAACAACCGCCCGGCCGCGTCCTGCCGGACCACCACCACGGCGCCCGGCGTCTCGACCGGCAACTCTAAGCGCAAGCGTTCAGCCACGGCCCACCACCCTCAGCCGCCGTGCCACCATTGAAGGGTGCACGAACTGAGCCTGCTGACCCAGGTGATTCCGCCCGTCATGGCGGCCGTCACCGCGCGCGGCGCCACGTCCTGCCAAGCGGTGGGCCTGGTGGTGGGCAGTCTCAGCGGCGCCGTCCCTGAAGCCCTCCAGGGCGCCTGGCCGTTGGCCACCGCCGGCACCGTGCTGGAGGGGGCCCGCCTTGAGGTCGAGCCGGTCCAGGCCGCCATCTGGTGCCCCGGCTGCCAGGCAGAGGTCGCCATCGACCAGTTCTACGCCCTCGTTTGCCCCGCTTGTGGCACCCCCAGCGGCCAGTTGACCCGCGGCCGGGAGTTCCAGGTCGCCTGGGTGGATCTCGACACCACCTGACCAACGCATCTCAGGCCTCCGCCAACCAGGCATCCAACACGCCCACGGCCCTTGCCACAGCGCCGTCCAACGCCGCCTGCACCACGGGCGTCAACTCCAGTCCCAGTTCAACCGCGGCCGGTGTCACGCCCACCACCGTCACCTGGTCCGGCTCTTGGCCCAACAGCCGGGCCGCGCCCAGCACATCCAGCAAGCCAACCTGGTGCGGTGACAGCTTCGACCCCAGGGCCACGGTGATCGCATCGCCCTCCACCTGGCGGCACTCCCCCGGCTGCCTACCGGCCACCGCGTCCAGGATCAGCAGGCGGCTGGCCTCGGTCACCTCCGGCAGCAACTCCAGGCCGCCCGCGACGCCATCGACATACTGCACCCGCGGGTCCGGCCGGGCCGCCCGCAGCCGCTCCAACAAAACCAGCCCCAGGCCGTCATCGGCCATGATCGGGTTACCTACCCCCAACACCACGATGCCGCGCGGACGCTGCGGCCCGCTCATCCCACCTCCGGCGCGTCCACCGGCTGGGCGCCCCGCCGCAGCCAAACGCCGCCGTTGATCATGGAGGAGATGCCGCCGTGCCGTTCCAGCGAGTCGGCCCGCACGGCCAGGTAGACATGCCCAATCACGAAGCACCAGATCAAGAACATCAAGACGGTGTGCGCCAGGCGGACAAACGGAATCCCCACCCAGTGGACCGGGGTTGAAACCAACCCCCAGAACCAGTTCGACTGGTGGTACAGCCCGAAGAGCGCAAAACCGGTCGCCATCTGGACAAAGCAGAGCGCATACAAGCCGGTGTAGGCCAGTTGCTGCAACGGGTTGTGCCCCAGGTACAGCGGCGCCTCCTTCTTGACGAACAGGTAGTGCTGCACCACCTCGCCCAGGTACTTGACGTCCCGCTTCTTCTTCAGCGGCCAGAAGACTGGCCAGCGCAGGTGCGGGTCGCGTGAGGTAAACGCCGACACCACCCGGGTCAGGCCAATCACCACCCAGACGAAGGCGGCCGTGAAGTGGACGAAGCGGATCCAGCCCATGATGAAGCCGGTCTGTTCGCCTTCGTAGGCGGATGACCGGAAGAGCGGGTTCATGATCAGGTAACCGGTGCAACTGAGCGTGAAGATGACAGCCACGTTGAGCCAGTGCTGGAAGCGCAGCGAGACCGACCAGACTCCCACCCGGGCCCAGGTTGAAGGCCCACCCAGGACGGCGCCTTGGCTCTTGCCCACACCAATGGTGACAAAGCCCTCGAGTGAAAACTCGCCCACCTTGTCGCCCTCGCCCACCGGGGCCGTCGCTACCACCAGGGGCCGCCAACCGTGCCGGTTGTTGTGGGCGGCGTTGCGCTTCAGAATGGTCCGCTTCTCACGGGTTGAGGGCACCTTGGCCAGCACGGCGTTCAGTTCGCCCCGCAGTACCACCAGGTCTTTCCTCTCACCGGAAGGCAACGGGAAGGACCGCGCCCGGCACACCGAATAGCGCCGCTCGGCTGTGGCCGGGTCCACGTCCCACGGCCCCACGTCCGGGATTGGCACGTCCGGCCGCTCCGCCTTGAGGGCCTTGGCCACCGCCGCGTCAACCGGGTCGTCGCTGTCCCAGGGCGCGGCCGCGGCCAGGGCCATCACCTGGCTGGAGCTGAACTGGCCCACGGTGTAAGCGCCACCCACCACCAGCGGCGGCGGGCCGTGTTCGGCCGGGCCGGCCGGCTGGGCGTCGAGTTCGTGGACGGTCATGAAGTCACCACCCGCAGTTCCTGGCCGTCCGGGTCCAAGACGTGCACGGCACATGACATACAGGGGTCAAACGAGTGGATGGTGCGCAGCGGTTCCAGCGGCTGGGCCGGATCGGCCAGCGGGTGTTGCCCGTTGCCCGCCAGGGACTCCTCGTAGGGTCCCTGCTGGCCCTTCGCGTCCCGCCCGCCAGCCAGCCAAGTGGTGGGCACCACCGCCTGGTAGCGCTCCACCTTGCCATCCTTGATGTGCACCCAGTGGCTCAGGTTGCCCCGCGCCACCTCGACAAAGGCATAGCCTTGGCAATCGGCCGGCCAACTGCCCGGCTCCCAGCGGGTCGAATCGAAGACTTCGATGTCGCCCGCCCGCAACCGGTTCACAAAGTTGGGGAAGGTCTCTTCCTTCAGGGCCGTGGCCGAAATCAAGCATTCGACCGCCCGGGCCAGGGTGCGGCCCATGGTGGAGTTGAGTTGTTTGCGCGTGATCTGCAGCGTCTCCAAGGCATCATCCACCACGCTCTTGGTCAGGGCGTGGCCCTGGGCGTAGGCCAGCAGTACCCGCGCCACCGGACCCACCTGGGTGGGCCGGCCCGCATACCGGGGTGCCTTGCACCAGGTGTACTTGTCCTTGTCGGAGAGCCATGGCAGGCCGTCACCGGGCGCCCCGGTGTAGGGCGGCTTGGGGCCGTCGTAGGCCACCGTCGTTTCACCCTCGGCAGGGGCCACGCCGATGTCGCCACCTTCGTAGGTGTACCAGGCCGAATGGACCCATTCGGTGATCTCACTGGGCTCGAACATGTGCACCGTGTCCAGGTCACCGTCCAGCAACACGCCGGGCCGGATGGCAGTGTGGGCGGAGGTGACGCGCGAGTTGTTCGGGTCGCCGCCAATGACCGCCCCGGATAGCCCCACGGCCAGGTAGTTGGGCGAAGAGGCGCCGACATCAAAGTAGTCGCTGTAGACCCCGGCAATGGCCATGGCGTCCGGCACGTAGCAGTTGACCACACACTCATAGGTTTCATCGACCCACTGCTGGATCTGGTCGATTTGCACCTGGTTGATCGATTCGGACTTGTTCGGGTCGATGGTGCAGGCCATG
>JAISTN010000213.1 GCA_031272565.1 Bifidobacteriaceae bacterium | reverse complement strand
GCTGGAAGAACAGCAGGCCCAGGATGGCGCCGGGGAACAGTTCAACCTTGGACCGGTTCCATGGTTCGATGGTCCGGGCTAGTTCGAACAGGCCATAGAGCTGGTCATCCGATAGATCTGAGATGGAAATCAGCGACCGGCCGGTGAAGCCGATCTGGTTGATCTGCTGGGCGATGGTGCGGACCGGTGCAGTGGTGGCCATGGGTGGTATCTCCTTCGGTTGAGGCTCTTACGATGTGGGGGCCGGTTGGTGGGTGATCAGTTGGCCTAGGTTGGGGTCTTGGCCGGCTGGTTGGCCGCGCAGGTAGGTGGCCCGGACCGCGCCCTGCAGGGTCCTGCCGGCGTAGGGGGTGATGGGCCAACGGTGGTGCAGGGCGGATGGGTCGACCGTGAAGGCCTGGTCTGGGGCGAAGACCACCAGGTCGGCCTGGTGGCCGGGGGCCAGGCGGCCCTTAGAGCCGATGCCGAGTTGCCGCGCCGGGTTGGCCGCCAGCCAGGCCGCCAGGTGGGTCAGGTTGGCACCGTGCGGGCGGGTGGCAGTCCAGGCGGCGCTGGCCATCAACTGGACCGAGGCGATGCCGCCCCAGGCTTGCATCAGGTCTTGCCGGCCTGGTTCCTTCAACTTGGGTTCGCACGGCGAGTGGTCGGAGGCGAGGTAGTCGATGGTGCCGTCAAGCAGGGCTTGGATCAGTTGGTCGCGGTTGGCCCGGTCGCGGATGGGTGGGCAGCACTTGTATTCCGGAGCGCCGTCCGGGATTTCCTCCGCCGCGAAGGTGATGTAGTGGGGACAGGTTTCCGCCGTCAGCGGTAGGCCGTCCGCCTTGGCTTGGCGGATCAGCGGCAGGGCAGCGGCGGCGGATAGGTGCAGAATGTGGGCCTTGACGCCGGTTTGACGCACGATGTCGATCACTTGGCTGATCGCCTCGACCTCTGCCTGGGGCGGGCGAGAGGCCAGGAAGTCGGCGTAGTGCGGGGCGGTGGCGACTTGGTGAGCTTCCAGCACGTCCTGGCTTTCGGCGTGGACGATCAGTTGCGCCCCCAGGCGGGCCAGTTCGGTGGCGGCCTGGCGTAGCTGTGGTGCTGTCAGGTGGCAGAACTCGTCCACCCCGGAGCCGGCCATGAATGCCTTGAAGCCAAACACGCCGGCCTGGTGGAGTGTCTCCAGGTCCTCTTGGTTGCCGGGTACGGCGCCGCCCCAGAAGCCCACGTCGATGTAGCGCTGGCCGTCTGAAGCCTGCCGCTTGGCGCGCAGGTTGGCCACCGTGGTGGTGGGGGGCAGCGAGTTGAGGGGCATGTCAAGGATGGTGGTGAAGCCCCCGGCGGCGGCCGCCTTGGTGGCGCTGGCGAAGCCCTCCCAGTGGGTGCGCCCTGGTTCGTTGACGTGGATGTGGGCGTCGACCAGGCCGGGCAGGACCACTTCATCTGGCGCGGTGGTGATGGTTTGGGTGGCCTGCATGGCGGGGGCGGGGGTGCCCGGAGGCAAGATGGCCTGAATGACGCCGTCCTTGATGGCGATGGCGCCGGGCAGGACACCGTCCGGCGTGACGAGGGCTTGGGTTCGCACGATCAGGTCGTAGCGCAGGCCGGGGGCGGCCCCCGGCGTGGGGCCGGTTGAAAACCCGTTGAGCGTCATCGCCTGCTCCTTCGCTAGACCCTGGTGGGGCGCCGGGCCGGTGCCGTGGCCCTGGGGTGACCACCGCGGCACCGTTGGTGTATACACTACTCCAGATTTTTCGCTATGCAAGTCCCCTCTTTGAGGCTCCGTACTGGGGGGTTTGGCGAAACACTGTGTATACACGATTGAAATCTTGGGAGTGATCCGCCCGCGCTTCAGAGGGTCCCGCCGGCGGGGTCCGGGAGGGCCGGAAGGTGCCCGATGCCGGTCAGAGGCGATCGCTGTCTCCGCAGCTACCTGGGAGACAGGCATCGCCTCTTTGGTGGGCGGGCGGCATCGGGCAAGTGCCATGATACCGGGGTTGTATACAATCTGTAAATGGGCTGGGCCCCTGAGGCCCGATCATCGCCCAAGCCGGGCTCAGGTGTATACAATGGTCCGGCGGGATGGAGGCCATGACCTGCTCCGGCCATCCCGGGCGGTCCCAACGGCCAACCAGCGGGTCAGTCAGGAGCCTACACGTGCGCTTGTTGGTACTGAACTGCAACACGTCGCTAGCCATGACTGAGGCCATCGGGGCCGCCGCCCAGGCGGTGGCCAGCCCCGGCACCACCATCGTGGCTGCCCGGCCGGCCTGGGGGCCCGACACGGTGGAAGGCTTCTATGAGTCATACATCTCCGCCGCCGCCGGCTTGGACTACCTGACTGGCCTGCCCGGCGGTATCGACGCGGTGATCCTGGCCGGCTTTGGCGAATACGGGCGCGAGGGCGCCCGGCAACTGTTGACCGTGCCGGTAGTGGACATCACTGAGGCGGCCGTAATGACCGCCCTGCTGTTGGGCCGCAAGTACGGGGTGGTGACCACGCCGGCGGGCGCCATCGGGCAAATCGAAGACTCGCTGCTGACGGCCGGGCTGGACCGGCGCTGTGCCGGGGTGGTGGCCGGCGATCTGCCCATGGTTGACCAAGGCTTAGGCCCGGAGCCAACGGCGGCCGCCGGGGCGGGCTTGGCGCAGGGCCTGCTTCAGGCCGGGGCGGATGTCATAGTCTTGGGCTGTGCCGGCTTCAGCGACCTGGTTCAGCCGGTGGCGGCCAAGTTGGGGGTGCCGGTGATTGATGGCGTGGCGGCGGCCGTGACGCAGGCGGAAGGCTTGGTCAGGCTGGGGCAGACAACCTCCAAGGTGGGCGCCTACGCGCCGCCGGCGGCGGACAAGGCCCGGCCAGGCTGGCCGGTCAGTGCTCAGATGGGCGAAGGAGCAAGTCGATGACCAACGGTGACCCCAGAGGCAGCCTGCCGGATTGGGTCTACGGCGAAATCCGCCAACGGATCATCAAGGGGGTGTACCCGCAGGGTTCGCGGCTGGTGGAACAGGCCGTGGCCGATGAGCTGGAGGTGTCGCGGGTGCCCCTGCGCGAGGTCTTTCCACGCCTGGAGCTGGACGGCTTCATCCGGACTGAGCGCAACCGGGGCGCGGTGGTGGAAACCTGGACCCCCAAGATGGTGGACGACTTGTTTGACGTCCGCCTAGCGGTGGAGGTGGCGGCGGCCCGGATCGCGGCCGAGAGAGCCAAGGCGGGGGCGTCCATGGCGACCTTATGGTCCTTGCAGGAAGCGGATCGCAATGCCCTGGCCGGTCATGATCCGTACGGCGTGGCCGAGGCCTCCGCGTTGTTGCACTACGAGATTGGCGTGCTGACCGGTAACGCCCTGATGGAGTCGTTCCTGCGTGCCATCTCCGGGCGGGTGGTGTGGCTGTTCTATCTCACGTCCGACCTGGACCAGGACGAGGCCTGGGCCGAACATGACGAGTTGCTGCAGGTCATCCAGAGCGGCAATGCCCGCTTGGCGGAGGCAGTTCAGTATGCCCACATCGCCAAGTCCCTGGCCCCCACGGTCAGCGCCATGTTTGGCGGCTGAGCGAGCGGCATCGGGCACCATGCGAGGGTGGCCCGGCGAAACCCATTGTATACCAAATCGAAACATCGGGGCTCGGTTGGCGGGCGACATTGAGCACAAAAATCCAGGTCTTGCGGTTGACATGCACCATGCCCTAGCATGGCAATTGCCAGAACTGTATACCATCTGTCTCAACTAGGCCGTCGTCCAAGGCCGGCGGCAGAAGGAACAAGAACATGAAGCACAAGCCTGTGATGGCGGCCGTGTCCGGTGGGTTGGTCGCGCTTCTGGCGCTGAGCGCCTGCGGCGGCGGCGAAGATGCCAAGATGGTCATGATCGGCTACGGCGGCGACCTGGCCAAGCCCTACGAAGAGTTCCTCATCAAGCCCTTCCTGGAGAAGCACAAGGGCGTCGAACTGACCCAGGTGCCCTCCGAATCCGGCGACTTTGTGGCCCAAATCAAGGCCGCCGCCAATGCCAGCCCCTACGACGCCATCCCGCTGGGCGAATCCCGCCTGGTGACGGCCATCGAAGAAGGCTGGATCGCCCCCATCACCGAAGCCGATGCCCCCGTGCTGGCCGAACAGGCCGACATCTTCAAGGACGCCTGCCAAGGCTACGGCGTGCCGGCCACCTACTCGCTGATCGGCATCGCCTACAACCCGGACGTGGTGCCGGCGCCCACCTCTTGGGCCGACATGTGGAACGAGGAATACTCCGGCCACGTCGGCATTGTGTCATCCTCCTCCAACCTGGGGTTCGCCTTCTTTGTCGAGGCCGCCAAACTGGCCGGTGGCAGCGAGGCCAACCTGGACGTGGGCTTCGACAAGATTGCCGAACTGGGCGACTTCACCGTGGCCGGCAGCCCGGAGGCCCTGGCCCAACTCTTCGAGACCGGCGAAATCGCCATCGCGCCGCTGTGGAACAACGACGCCGCCGTGCTGAAGGAATCCGGCATGAGCGTCGAGTTTGTGCGGCCATCCGAGGGCGCCATCGCGGACGTCACCTGCATGGCCATGACCACCACGACGGCCTACAAGGACCTGACACTGGAACTGCTGAACGACGTGGGCGGAGTGACCTACCAGGAAGCGGCCGCGGCCGCGCCGTGGTACTTCGGCCCCACCAACAAGAACGCCACCGTGGCGGCGTCCGAATACCTGGTGTCGGATGAAGCCGAGTTCAACACCCTGATGCGAATCGACTGGCAGGTGGCGGCCCCCAGCCGCAACGACATCACCGACCAGTTCAACCAGCGGTTTGGCGGCTGAACCGGCCACAACTCGACTGGCCCTGACTTGCTGGCCGTCCGCCCGCCGGGTTCGCGGGTGACTGACCAGGGCCAGGCGGGCGGGCCGGCCGGTGGTGCGGCAATGGAGCTGGGCTAAGGAGCAGCCTGATGGAGATTGTGCTGACCGGGGTCGCCAAGTCCTACGGTGACCAGCCGGCGTTGTACCCGCTGGACCTGACCGTCAAGGAAGGCGAATTCGTCACGCTGTTGGGACCTTCCGGGTGCGGCAAGACCACCCTGCTCAGGATCATCGCCGGCTTTGTCACCCCCAACCAGGGCCGGGTCTACCTGGGTGACACGGACATCACCGACCGGCCGGCCAACCGGCGCGAGGTGGGCCTGCTGTTCCAGAGCTATGCCCTGTTCCCGCACATGACGGTGGCCCAGAACGTGGCCTTTGGCCTCAAGGTCCGCCGGCTGTCCAAGCGCCGCTTGGCCGAACAGGTCGAGCGGATGCTGGACCTGGTCTCCATGAGCGAGTATGCCGGCCGCTACCCCAAGCAGCTTTCCGGCGGCCAGCAGCAACGGGTGGCCCTGGCGCGCATCTTGGCGATCGAACCGAAGGTGCTGCTGTTGGACGAACCGTTGTCCGCCTTAGACCGCCAACTGCGCATCCAGATGCAGTTGGAACTGGCCCGGCTGATCGCCGAGGTGGGTATCACCACCATGTTTGTGACCCATGATCAGGAAGAAGCCCTGACCATGTCGGACCGGATCGCGGTGATGGACCGCGGCACCATCGCCCAATACGACACGCCCGGCGAGGTCTACGACCACCCCAGCAGCGAGTTCGTGGCCAGTTTCATTGGGCGGTCCAACCTGATCAAGGGCCAGGTGGTACCGGGGGGCGCCGCCGGCGGGGCACAGTTCCGGTTTGGTCCCCACAGCCTGCCGCTGAGGGCCGATGCCGCTCGCGGGGCGGCCGGGTTGGCTGACGGGGCTGAGCCGCCGGAAGCTGCCGGGGGCCGCGCGGCCACCAGCGGCATCGGGCACCGTGAAGGCGGTACGGCGGGCGAACGGACGCTGCTGGTCCGGCCGGACCACCTGGAGTTGCTGCCGGCCACCGCCACGGCTGGCCTGCCCGGCACGGTGGCAACCTTCCAGGACCTGGGCGAGGCCTTCATCTATGGCGTGGACGTAGCAGACGGTCCTCAACTGACCGTGCGGGTGCCGCGAGGGCGCAGCGAAGGTCTGCTGGCGGTGGGTACCCCGGTGCGGGTGGCGTTGAACGAGGCGGCGGCCGAATGGCTCATCCCGGCCCCGGCTGACTCGCGGGTGGGGGCGTCATGACGGCCGCCGGCGGTGCCCTAGACGCCAGCCTGATCGAACCGGAACGGCGCCGCTTCCGGGCCATCCCGGCGCCACTGCTGCCGGCCACCATCATGATGATCATCCTGCTGGTGGCGCCCCTGGCCGTGCTGCTGTCATATTCCGTCCTGGAGGTGAACGGCGCCGCGGTGGAAGGCGGCATCTCGTTCGCCACCTTTGGCCGCCTGCTGTCCAGCCGCTACTTCTGGTTCCTGTTTGGCCGGACCTTCGCCATCGCCCTGGGCGTGACGCTGCTCTGCCTGGTGATCGGCTATCCCATCGCCTTCCTAATCACCCGGGTGCACGGCTGGCTGCGGGCCGTCATCCTGGTGGCGGTGGCGGCGCCGCTGCTGACCAGCGGGATCATCCGGGCCTTCGCCTGGATTGTGATTCTGGGCAAACAGGGCCTGGTCAACTTCGCGCTGACCTCCACCGGGCTGGTCGACGAGCCGGTCAGCCTGTTGTTCCAGGTCCGGTCCGTGGTGATCGGCATGACCCAGTTGCTGCTGCCGTTCATGGTCATACCGCTGATCAGCGCCATCCAGGACGTGCCAGCCGAAACTACCCACGCCGCCCGCAACCTGGGTGCCAGCGAGTTCCGGATCTTCTGGCGGGTGCTGATCCCCCAAACCGTGCCCGGGGCCGCCGCCGGCATCACCCTGGTGTTCGCGCTGGGCTACAGCGAGTTCACGTTGGCCATGCTGCTGGGCGGCGGCTCCTTCAACTACCTGTCGATCTACATTTACGATTCGATGACCTCGCTGCTGGACTGGGGCCGGGGCGCGGCGGCGGCCGCCTTGCTGCTGGCCAGTTCCCTGTTGACCGTGGTGATCCTCAACCTGGTGGTGAGGAGGTTGACCCGATGGTCCAGGCAGATCAACTAGAACGGGGCGCCGTGGGCGGCGCGCCGGGCGGAGTGCCGCCGGCGCCCCGCACCCGGGCGGCCGATGCGGGCTGGCGCATCATTTTGCACGGGGTGGCCGCGATTGGCCTGATCATGTTGGTGGTCCCCACCCTGATCATCATCATCACGTCGTTTGACACCAGGAACTTCATCGGCTTCCCGCCGGCCGGCTTCGCGCTGGAGCGGTTTGACCGGCTGGTGCACGACCAGGCGATCATCGACGCCGCCGTCACCAGCCTGTCGGTGGCGGTGGCCGCCGTACTGCTGGATGTGGTGCTGGCGGTGCCGGCCGCCATCGCCTTTGTGCGGCGCGAGTTTGCCGGCAAGTCCTTCCTGTTGGCCTTCTTGCAGATCCCCCTGATGCTGCCCGGCATTGTGATCGGGATTGCCCTGCTGATCTTCATCTCAACCATCGGGATCGACCTGTCGCTGGGCATGCTGGTGTTGGGCCACGTGGTGCTGACCTTCCCCTTTGTGCTGCGCATCACCATGTCCAGAATGGAACGGGCGGACATCGCCCTGGAAGAAGCCGCCCGCAACTTGGGGGCCTCCCGCCTGGTGGTGTTTGGCCGCATCCAACTGCCCTATCTGGCGCCCGGCATCGTGGCCGGGGCGGCCTTCGCCTTCCTGTCCAGCTTTGACAACCTGACCGTGTCGCTGTTCCTGACTCCGGTGGGGGACATGACACTGCCGGTGCACCTGTTCTTCCTGATGCGCTACGACCTTGACCCCGTGGTGGCGGCCGTCGCCACGGTGCAGGTCTTGGCTACCCTAACCATCATTGTGGTGGGCCTGCGGGTGGCCGGTGAGGACGCCATCGTGAGCACCTGAACCTGGCCCTGCCTGTGAGATGACGCCAGACCCAACCGACAGGAGTGCCCTACCATGACCGACTACCCGCTGACGCCGCTGCTGGCGCCGGGCAGCGCCCTGGACCCACGCCAGCGCCAGGTGATAGCGCAGGTGGCCCAGGAGGAATACGCCAAGATCCTGGAACTGCCCACGGATGACCCGCTGGATCCCAAGCGCCGCTACCGGACCGAGGTGACCCGGGACGAGCTGGTGGCCCAGCCGGCCGCCATCCAGGCGACCTGGGCCCGGAATGAGGCTTCGTTGCCGGGTGTGGCCAAGCGGTTGGCGGCGGCCGGTGTGACCAAGGCTTTCTTGGCCGGGGCGGGGGATTCGCTGGCCGTGATGCAGGCGGCCCGGCAACTGTTGGAACTGGCCCTGGGGGTGCCCTGCGAACCGGTCCAGAGCCTGGACCTGGCCTACTACCTGGACCACCTGATCGACTCCCAGACCCTGGTGATGGCCTTGTCCAGTTCCGGCCGCACTACCCGGACGGTGGAGGCAGCCCTGGTGGCGCAGCGCCGGGGGGCCGTCACGCTGGCCCTGACCAACTCGCCCGGTTCGCCGCTGGACACCGAATGTGAAGACACCTTGCTGATCGAGGCGACGCGGGTGGGTTGGCCCACGCAGGCCTCGACCGCGGCTTTGGCGCTGCTGCAGCGGTTGGCGCTGGCGGTGGGGCAGGCGCGTGGGGTGGAGGCGCTGGCCGGCTTAGACGGTGTGCTGGACAGCCTGCCGGGCGTGATGGGTGACGTGATTGCCCAGGTGGAACCGGTGGTGGCCCAGATCGCCGAACGCGAGGCCCCGGGGGACGAGTTTGTCTTCGCCGGCGGTGGGCCCAACTGGCCGTGCGCCGTGATTGGAGCGGCCAAGATCAGGGAGTGTTCACCCAGCCACGCCCAGGCGCTGCAGATCGAAGAGTTCCACCACTACAACTCCCTGAAGGCCGGCGAACCACTCTGGGTAATCGCCCCGGCAGGGCGAACCGTGCCGCGCGCCCTGGACACGGTCCGGGAGGCCCAACGTTACGGCGGGCGGGCCTACGTGGTGACCAGCCAGGGCGTGGGTTGCTTTGACGGCGTGGCCGATGCCGTGTTGCAACTGCCGGCCGTGCCGGAGGTGCTGAGCCCACTGGCTTATGTGGTGCCGGTCCAACTGTTTGGCTACCACGTGGCGATGGCCAAGTTCCGGGCCGCGGAGCGCGAGGCCGCGGAACGGGCGGTGGCCGGGCGAGCGGCGGCCGAATGGGAGGCGGGCCGGTAGCCATGACCCATACCGCTTTGCTGTGCATTGGCAACATCACGGTGGACGATGCCGTGTTGCCAGACGGCACGCGGCGCAACGCCTGCCTGGGTGGGGATGTCATCTACGCCGGCCTGGCGGCCCGGTTGTTCGAGCCGCAGGTGCGGCTGTTGGCGCCCCTGGGGTCTGACTTGCCGCCGCCGGCGGCGGCGGCGCTGGAGCGGGCGGGGCTGGCTCTGGCTGGCTTCCTGCGGCGCGACCGACCCAACATCCGTAACACCGTCACCTACCTGGCGGACGGCTCAAGGGTGTGGGACCTGTGGCACGGTGAGGCGCATTTCGAGGCCATGTCGGTGTGGCCGGCGGACCTGGACGCGGACGCCGTGGCGGCGCCCGCGGTGTTGTTCCTGGCCATGGCACTGGCGCCGCAGTTGGCCTGCGCGCAGGCCCTGCCGGGCGGTGGTGGGCGGACGGTCTACCTGGACTTGCAGGAAGACTATATTTATGGTCACCATGCCGAGGTGGCGGAGATGGTCCGCCTGAGCGATGTCTTCCTGCCCAGCGAAGAAGAGGTCTGGCGGCTGTTGGGCCACCGGGACCTGGCCGCCGCGGCGCGCGAGTTCGCCCACTGGGGACCCTCCGTGGTGGTCATCAAACGAGCCGGCGCCGGCTGCCTGGTCTACCAGCGGGCGGATGACAGCCTGACCCAGGTGCCGGCCCGGCCGGCGGTGGTGGTCGATTCGACCGGTGCCGGGGATGCCTTCTGCGGCGCCTTCGCGGCGGTGCACCACCGGACCGGCGACGCGGTGCAGGCGGCAAGGGCGGGCGCGGTGGCGGCATCGTGCGCCATCGGCGGTTTCGGGGTCGAAGCGATGACCGGCCTGACCCGGCAGCAAGTTGAAGATGACTTGGCCGAATGGGGGCGGACGGATGGTTGACGTGGCGGCGCAACCCGGCCGGCCCACCTTGTTCCGGCAGGTCCGGGTGTTCGATCTGGCCCTGGCTGCCGGGGCCAGCCAGCCCACCGACGTGTTGGTGGCGGACGGGCGGATCGCCCAGGTTGGAGAGCCCGGCCGGCCGGTCAAGGCACCGGCTGGAGCTCAGGTGATCGAAGGCGCTGGGCACCACCTGCTGGCCCCCGGCCTGATCAACGCCCACTTCCATTCCTCCGCCAACCACATGAAAGGCCTGCTGCCGTCGCTGCCGCTTGAACTATTCATGCTGTACGAATCACCCGAGCTGCCCGAGCTGGCTCCCAGCCCCCGCGAGGCCTATCTGCGCACCATGTTGGGCGCCATCGAGATGCTGCGCCGGGGCGTCACCGCGGTGCAGGATGATGCCTTCTTTGTACCGGCGCCCACCAGCGAAATCGTCGACGCCGTCATGTCCGCCTACCGCGACGCCGGGTTGCGGGCCCGGGTCGCCATCGACCAACCGGAGTTGCCGGAGGGCCAGAAGTTGCCGTTCCTGGAGGACCTGGCGCCCGCTTGGCTGCGGGAACGCTTGTCCCGGCCGCCGGCGGCGGGGCGGGCCGCGATGGCGGACCTGAACCGCCATCTGATTGAGACTTGGCACGGGGCGGCAGGCGGCCGGCTGACCGCGGCGGTGTCCGTGTCCGCCCCGCAGCGGGTCAGCCCGGAGTACTTTGGCGACCTGTTCGCGCTCAGCCAGGCCCATGACCTGCCGCTGTTTGCCCACATGCTGGAAACCAAGACCCAGCGGGTACTGGCGGATGCCCAGCCGCGGTTTGCCGGGCGGTCGCTGGTCCGCTACACCCACGACCTGGGCTTCCTAGACCGGCATACCAATGTGATCCACGCCGTCTGGGTGGACGATGCGGACATTGAACTGATCGCGGCGGCCGGGGCCTGCGTGGTACACAATCCTGTGTCCAACCTGCGGCTGGGCAGCGGCGTGATGCCGTTTAGGCGGCTGCGGCGGGCCGGTGTGCCAGTGGCGTTGGGCAGCGACGAGGCCATCACCGATGACGCGGTCAACTTGTGGACGGTGGCTAAGCTGGCTGGGCTGATCCACAACATCGGCGGACTGGACCCAGACCAGTGGCCCGGTGCGCGCGAGGTGCTGCGCTGCCTGTTCGAGGGCGGGGCCCGGGCTTCGCTGCAGGCAGGCGAGTTGGGTGTGGTGCGGGTTGGTGCGTGGGCGGACCTGGTGCTGCTTGACTTGAACACCTTGCCGTTCACCCCGTTGAACGATCTGCCTGGTCAACTGGTCTATTGCGAGGACGGCTCGTCGGTGCGGCTGACCATGGTGGCGGGTGACGTGGTGGCCCGCGAAGGCCGGTTGACGCTGGTGGATGAGGCCGCCTTGTTGGCGGAGGCCAGGGAGTTGTTTGCCGGGCGGGCGGCCGCGCTGCAAGCGGCGGGGCAGGCGGCGCAGCGGGTTTACCCGTACTACCTGGAGATGGTGCGGCGGGCCGCCGCCTACGACGTGGGCTTCAGCCGGTGGGTAGGGAACTGACAAGTGGGAGGAACTGTGACTGTGACGGGATTGCCGTGGGGTGAGCCTGCGGGGAAAGCCGATGGCCGGCCGGCCGGGCCGGGTTACGCCGCCTGGCCCAACGGCGCCAAGCTGGCGCTGTATGTCTGTGTGGGAGTAGAGGACTACCGCTTTGGCGAGGGCCGGGTCGAGGACGTGCTAGAGGGCGGCCCCGGCGCGGCCTACGTCAACGCCTCGTGGCGTGACTATGGCAACCGGGTGGGCGGTTTCCGGTTGTTGGAGCGGCTGCGGCGGTACGGGCTGCCGCCCACCGTGCTGCTGAACACAATGGCGTATGACACCGCCTCGGGGCTGGTGGCGGCGGCCCGGGCAGCCGGTGCTGAACTGGTGGCGCATGGTGTGTCGAACTCCGATTCGGTCTATGGCCTCAGCCGGGCTGAGGAAGCCTTGTACATCCAGGCAGTGGCGGACCGGATGCTCCAGGAGGAAGGGGCGCCGGCGCTGGGTTGGTCCAGCCCCTGGCTGGAGCTGAACCCGTGGAGCCTTGAGTTGCTGGCGGCGGCCGGCTTCCGTTACCTGCTGGGGCTGAGGGCCGATGACCGCCCGGTCGAGTTGGCGGGCGGGCTGCTGGCGTTGCCATACGGGGTCGAGTTGAACGATTCAACCACCATGATTGGCCGGCGCGTGGAGGCCCACGCCTTTGCCCGCATGGTGCTGGACGAATTGGATGAACTGCTGGCCGCCGCCCAAGTGGAAGGGCCGCTGGTGATGAACCTGGTGCTGCACACCTTCATTTCCGGGGCGCCGTTCCGGTTGCGGGCCCTGGAAGCGGTGTTCGAGCGTCTGGCGGGCCTGAGGGACCGCGTCTGGCTGGCTACCGCCGGTGAGATCGCCGCCCACCACCTGACGGCGGGTGGTGCGGGGACGGGGCCCGGGTGACGAGTCTGTCCGTGGGCAGGGCAAGGTGGTTGGTCTACCGCCGCCATCGGCCATTGCGGAGAGACTTATGGTGGTCCAGGAGCGACACTCAACCCATGCGGAGAGACTTGTGGTAGTCGACACGCCGCCATCGGCCATTGCGGAGAGAGTTGCTGCACTTCTGAACCGGAAAAACTACCGGAAGTCTCTCCGCACCGTTCTGGAGGGGTCCAGAACTGCCGGAAGTCTCTCCGGAATGCCCGATGGCGCTCGCTGGACTACCGGAAGTCTCTCCGCTTGTGTCCACGGCGGCTTCCGGACTGCGGGAAGTCTCTCCGGGCTGCCCGATGGCGACTGTGGCTGTGGGGCTGGTGGGGGCGGTGTCGGTGACCCGGCTTGACCTGGGCGCACCGGACGCCCGCGAGTGATCGCCAGGCTGGTGGGGCACTGGCTGGCGTCCCCTAGAATCGTGGCCAGGGCGGCCACTTGGGCCGCGTTACTTGCCCCCTGAGCGATAGGTTGATCCTGATGGCCCGCAAATCCCGCCGTGGTGCAAGGCCGGAGCCAGCGACGGCCGTGCCCGCGCCGAAGGGCCCCCGGGTGGTGCTGGCGCCGGATTCCTTCAAGGGTTCAATGACGGCTCCCTTGGCGGCCGCCGCCATGGGGCGGGGCGTGCGGCAAGTCTTGCCAGAAGCGCAGTGCGTGCCGTTGCCCATGTCTGACGGCGGTGAGGGCTTGGCCTCGATTTTGGCCGCCGCCCTGGGGGGCGTCTGGCGGGAAGTCAAGGTGCGCGGCCCCTTGGGCCTGTCGGTGACGGCCGGCTTTGGCTGGGTGGAACAGGACCGGCTGGCGGTGATCGAATCTGCCAGCGCCGCCGGCTTGGACTTGGTGCCCGATGCCGCCCGCGACGTGCTACGGGCCTCCACCTTTGGGGTGGGGGAGTTGATGGCGGCGGCGCTGCAGGCCGGGGCGGAGCGGATTGTGCTGGGCTTGGGCGGCACTGCCACCAACGACGGTGGAGCCGGGTTGGCCCAGGCGCTGGGGGTGCGCCTGTTGGACAAATCGGGCTGGGATTTGGGGCCGGGAGGGGCCGCCCTGGCCGGCCTGGACCGGATCGACACCACGGGCCTGGACCCGCGCTGGGCTCAAGTATCGGTCCAGGTGGCCTGCGACGTGGACAACCCGCTGTTGGGTGAGCGGGGCGCCTCGGCC
>JAISTN010000117.1 GCA_031272565.1 Bifidobacteriaceae bacterium | reverse complement strand
CGGGCCAGGTTGGCCGCCAAACCGCCGCCAGTGACATGGGAAAAGGCATGCAGCCCGTCCCCCAACGCGTCCGCCAGAGCCAGGCACGGCCGGGCATACAGGCGCGTGGGCTCAAGGACCTCTTGGCCCAAGGTGCGGCCAAACTCCGCCACCGGCGTGTCCCACCCCAACCCCAAGCGCGCCACCACGGCCCGGACCAGCGAAAAGCCGTTGGAATGCAAGCCGGAAGAAGGCAACGCCAGTACCACATCCCCGGCCGCCACCCGGTGCGCCCCCAGCAGGCGCGGCTGGTCCACCACGCCCACCGCGGCACCCGCAATGTCGTATTCGTCCGGGCCCATCACACCCGGGTGCTCCGCGGTCTCGCCGCCAATCAGCGCCGTGTCCGTCGCCTCGCAGCCGGCCGCGATGCCGCCCACAATCGAGGCGATCTTGACCGGATCAACATGCCCGGTGGCGATGTAATCCGTCATGAACAGCGGCTTAGCGCCGCACACCACCAGGTCATCCACCACCATGCCCACCAGATCCAAACCCACCGTGTGATGCACCCCCATGGCCTGGGCAATCGCAATCTTGGTGCCCACGCCATCGGTCGAAGTAGCCAAGATGGGATGCTCGTAGCCCTTCAGGTCCAAGGCGTCCCACAAGCCGGCGAAGCCGCCCACGCCGCCCAACCCGGCAGGCCCATGGGTCCGCCCCACGGCCGCCTTCATCAACTCGACAGCCCTGTCCCCCGCCGCCACGTCGACACCGGCCGCGGCATAGGCATCGCCCGACCCGGCCGGTGCCCCACTCACGGCAACTCCAAAGCCGAACCGCCACCCACGCCCGGCGCCACCACCTGCAAACCGTCTGGCGAATGGTTCAAGCGGGACTCCAGCAGATACTTGCCAAACTCGCGCGCCTCGGGCTGTATCGCAATGGGGTACTGGCCCGTGAAGCAGGCCGTGCACAACCCCGCGGCCTCCTGATTGGTGGCCGCGATCAACCCTTCCAGGGAGATGTAGCCGAGCGAATCAGCCTCGATCGAATGGCAAATCTCGGTCACATCCAGGCCGGTCGCGATCAGCTCCGCCCGGGTGGCAAAGTCGATGCCGTAGAAGCAAGGCCACATCACCGGCGGCGACGAGATCCTGACGTGCACCTCCGCCGCACCCGCCTGGCGCAGCATCCGCACCACCGCCCGCTGCGTGTTGCCCCGCACAATCGAATCGTCTACCACGATCAGCCGCTGGCCCCGGATGACTTCCTTCAACGGGTTCAGCTTCAACCGGATACCAAGCTGGCGGATGGTCTGGCTGGGCTGGATGAAGGTGCGGCCCACGTAGGCGTTCTTGGTCAGGCCTTGGGCGAACTCAATCCGGCTCTCCGCCGCGTAGCCAATGGCGGCCGGCGTGCCCGATGACGGCACCGGAATCACCAGGTCCGCCTCCACCGGATGCTCCCGGGCCAGGGTCCGGCCCATTTCGATGCGGGCCGCGTTGACCAGGCGGTTGTTCAGCACCGTGTCCGGCCGTGACAGGTAGACGTATTCGAACAGGCAGGCGGCCGGCGTGGCCGGTGCGAAGCGCGAAGTCCTCAAGCCGTTCTCATCGATCGCCACCAGCTCGCCGGGTTGCACGTCCCGCACATAGACGGCGCCCACAATATCCAGCGCCGCCGTCTCCGAAGCCACCACCCAGCCCTTCTCCAACCGGCCCACCGCCAGCGGCCGCACCCCATACGGATCGCGGGCCGCGTAGAGCGTGGTTTCATCCATGAACACCACCGAGAAAGCGCCCTTGACCCGCGGGAACAAACTCAAGGCGGTCTGCTCCAGTGTGTGGTCCAGGTCTCCGGCCAGCATGGCGGTCAGCACGGCCGTGTCGGTGGAACACTGGCCGGCCAGTTTGGGGTCGCGCCGGGCCAGTTCGTCCGCCAGTTGGCTGGTGTTGGTCAGGTTGCCGTTGTGGGCTAGAGCGATGGTGCCGCCGGCCGTTGGACCCAACGTGGGCTGGGCGTTTTCCCAGGTCGAACCGCCGGTGGTGGAATACCGGGTGTGCCCGATGGCGATGTGGCCGGCCAGGGCGCTCAAGGCCGCCTCATCGAACACTTGGGAAACCAAACCCATGTCCTTGTAGACCTGGATCCGCCGGCCGTCTGAGGTGGCGATGCCGGCCGATTCCTGCCCACGGTGCTGCAGCGCATACAGGCCGAAGTAGGTCAGCTTGGCGGCTTCTTCACCAGGGGGCGCCCAGACCCCGAATACTCCGCACTCATCTTGGGGTCCCTTTTCGCCCGGCAACAAATCATGGCCCAGGCGGCCGTCAGCGCGTAGCACTGTCCTATGTTGTCACATCCTGCTGGGCTGGGCCGTGTAGGCCGCGCCTGGCCACGGTCCGCCAGCCGGACCCATTACCGCACCGCCACCGCGCCGCAGGCGGCGCTCAGTGAGCAGCTACCGCACAGGCCGGGCGGTGGCGTAGCGCCGCCGGGCGCCGGGCAGCCCTTGGCCCGCAACGCCTGGCGCCCCACCGTGGCCACCAGGTCCTCCGGCAGTTGCAGCCGTAGGGCCACCTGCCGTACGGGCAGGCCGCGCGCCAACAGCTCTGTCGCCTCGCCCCAGACGCTCACAGCAGGGCCCCGATCTGGAAGACCAAGACGGCCAGCAGCCACGACAAGACCAGGGACAACCCCAGGGCGCGCAGCACCGGTTTCCAGCCGAACAGGCGGCGCATTTCCGCCAGCGTCACCATGCAGGGCGTGTAGCCCAAGACAAAGAACATGTAGGCCAGGGCCGCCGGGCCGGGGTGACCGCCAGACGAGCGGTCCAGCGCGGCCCAGACCTGGTCTGCCAGCGTGCCCGGGTTGGACGGGTCTTCCGGTTCGTCCATGCCGAAGGTGGTGGCCAGGGTGCCCACGGCCGCCTCCTTGGCCACAAAGCCGGTCATCAGCGAAGCCGTGGCGTGCCAGTCATCAAAGCCGGCCGGTGCAAAGACAGGCGCCACCGCTTTGGCCGCCACTCCCAGCACGGAGTGTTCGGCCGGCACGTCTGGGCCAATCGTGTAGCCGGCCCCGGTGGGGATGGACAGCAGCGCCCAAATCCCCACCGACAGGACCAAGATGACCTGCCCCGCCTTGATGGCGAAGTCACGGCAGCGCAGCACAATAGAGCGGGCCAGCGGCAAGGGCCGCGGCACCTGATAGGGCGGCAGCACCAGAATCAGCGGCTCGCGGCCCACCCCCCGGAAGGCCGTGCCACGCAGGGCCAGGCCGATCAGCACGATCAGCACCCCGGAAGCCACGTACATGCCGAACACCACCGTGCCGGCGTGCGCCGGGAAGAAAACCGAGGCCATGAACAGGAAGATCACCAGCCGCGCCGTACAAGAAGCGTAGGGCACCAGTAGGCCCGTCAGCAGGCGCTGGCGGGCGTTAGGCAGCGTCTTGGTGGCGGCCAGCGCCGGCAGGTTGCAGCCGAAGCCGATCACCAGCGGCAGCACCGCCCGGCCGTCCAGCCCGATGCCGCGCATGGCCCGGTCTGCCACCAGCGCGGCCCGGGCCATGTAGCCGGAGTCTTCCAGTAGGGCAATGGCCAGGAACATGATCGCCATCAGCGGTAGGAAGCTGACCACGACGCCCACGCCGCCCAGGACGCCGTCCACCAGCAGCGACTCCAGCCAGCCGCCGTCCCAGCCGGCTGCCCCCAACCCGGCGCTGAGCCAGCCGGCCACCGTGCCAGTGACGAAGCCCTCAAACAAGTCTTGCAGCGGAGCCGCCACCACGGTGGTCAGTTCGAACACGCCCCACAGCACGGCCAGGAAGACCGGCAGGCCAATCCACCAGGTCAGCAGCCAGTGGTCCACCCGGTCGCTGAAATGCTTGGTGGGCGGCCGGTCCAGGTGGGCCTGCCCGATGACGCCATTGACCCAGTCGAAGAGCGGTTCGGCTTGAGCTTCGAGCAATTCCTTGGGCCCAGCCAGGTCCGCGCCAGGTTGCCCGGTTTCGATGGCACAACGCGGCGGTTCCGGCGCCGCCAGCGCCGCCTGGACGGCCGCGGCCAGTTCGGCCGCGCCCTTTGACCGGCGCGGGTTGACCTGGACCACGGGCACGCCCAGGACGCCCGCCAGCAACTGAGGTTCGGCGGCGATGCCCCGGCCGTGGGCGACATCGGCCATGGTTAGAGCCACGATGACCGGTACTTGCAGCAGCGCCAGTTGGCCCAACAGGTAGAGCGACGAGGCGGGCGCGTTGGCGTCCACCACCGCGATGGCCAGGTCCGGCCCGGAGCGTGGCCCCAAGGCGGCCGGGCGGGCCGGGGCTTGTTCTTCGGCCAGGGCGGGGCTGAC